>NZ_JAOCHX010000064.1:0-13259 GCF_029843245.1 Empedobacter sp. GD03739
GCTTTTCCTTTCATTTTAAAAACCGTATCTCCTTTTTCGATTGAATCACTCACGTTAGAAAACCATCTACCATCTTTAAAAGAATCAATTTTATTCGTTTCGGGATTATTTCCAATAATTGTAAAAGATGCTGATTTTACTTTATCTTCTTTATAATTATTATTAAAAATAATATTTACAGAATAATCTAATTCAGTTTGATTTTGTCCATTTGTAAAATCACTTTTAAAAAAGTACAAATAGAAAACTATTAATAAGAAAACAAATATTATTACTTTACTATTAAGAATTTTACTCATTACATTTTTCTAAGGATGTTCTGGAAAAGTAAACGAATCTCCTGTATTTGGTTTATTCTTGTGCTGAGTTGGATTATCTTCTTTTGTTATTTGATGCTCATTCAGTTCATGTGCTGCGGTAAACGAAGTAACCATTGTATTCAGCATTTCCGAAGCGGCAGTTGGTGAATTTGGCAACAAAACTAATTTACTTCCAGATTTTTCTCCAATCGCTTGCAATGTATCATAATGTTGCGTCACCACAATTAGCGCAGAAGCTTCTTGTGACGTAATTCCTGCTCCATTCAAAACATCTACAGATTCCAATAAACCTTTTGCAATTTCACGACGTTGATCCGCAATACCTTGTCCTTGCAAACGCTTCGATTCTGCTTCGGCTCTTGCTTTTTCTACAATCAAAATACGTGCAGCATCACCTTCATATTGCGCTGCTAATTTTTCACGTTCAGCTGCATTAATACGATTCATCGCATGCTTTACTTGCTCATCTGGATCAATATCGGTTACCAAAGTTTTGACAATTTCGTAACCATATGAATTCATTGCTTCCTGCAATTCACTTTTTACAGCAACCGCAATATCATCTTTCTTCTCGAAAACATCATCTAAACGAAGTTTTGGAACCTCAGCTCGAACAACGTCAAAAACGAAAGAAGTTATTTGTGTATAAGGATTATCTAATTTGTAAAATGCATCATAAACTTGAGTTTTGATGACTTGATATTGAACAGAAACTTTCAATCGAACAAATACATCATCTTTTGTTTTAGTTTCTACAACAACATCTAATTGTTGAATTTTAAGTGACATTTTTCCTGCTATTCTATCTACAATCGGAATTTTGAATTGCAATCCTGGATTTCGTATACTATTAAATTTCCCGAAACGCTCGATTACAACCGCAGTTTGTTGTTTTACTGTAAAGACGAATAAAAAAAGGAAAATAATTCCAAGAAAAACGATCACGCCTAAATATCCCATAAGTTTTAGTGTTTTGAATTTGTTGGATTAAGATACAAAAAAAATTAGGAATGTTAAGTTATAACATTCCTAATTCGAATTTTGCTTCTTCGCTCATCATATCTCTATCCCAAGGTGGATCGAACGTAATTTCTACGTAACATTTCGTTACATATTCTATCTCTTCTACGCGCTGTTCTACCTCTACAGGTAAACTTTCAGCCACAGGACAGTTTGGAGATGTAAGGGTCATGGTAACTTTTACTTCACCATCTGCATTCACCTGTGCATCGTAAACCAATCCCAATTCATATATATCAACTGGAATCTCTGGATCGTAAACTGTTTTGAATTTTTCAACCAATTTTTCTCCAATCGAATCTAATTGTTGTTCTGTTAATGCCATTGTTATCAACTGTTATTGTTCTGCAAATGTACGAATAGTTTAGCTTACGTGGAATTTTTCTAAATAACTATTTTTAATGACTTAAAATAAAATAGTTATAATAGAAGAAAATCGCTTCTTTGGAGAACCCAAAAAAGCGATTTACAAACACGAAGAACTTTTTTATAAGAAAAGTTTTTTCTTTATATGGATTTAATTATAGACCTACTGTCCATCCTTTTGCCCAAGTTGGTGTGTCTACACCATTTCCAGCTCCAGTATTGTTAGCTTTTGAATAGAATTTGGTTACATCCACAGCAGCACCTGCAGAAGTTTTTCCACTTGATTCTGTATTAACATTAATAAATTGAACATTTTTAACTAATAAATCTTTTGAAGTCCAACCTAAAGTAACATCATGCTCAATATCGATACCTTTTGCCCAGTTTGCTAAAACAAAATTTTCTAATTGTCCTTTTGTTCCTTGACGTAATTTAATCGCTTGATTTTCACCTTCTCCTACATAATCTTTACCTAAACCAATTAAAGTTACATTCTTAATAATTGGATTTGAGAATGGTGTTAAATTATTGTTACTATCATTATTATCAGCCTCTATACCTCTATTTCCTTTGTTACGACCTTCTTTTCCGTACCAATATTCGTTTGTACCAACCCAACCTTCTGTCCAGTCAAATTGATCATCTTCGTTTTCATTTGATACGATATATTTTGTATTAACAGTTCCTCCAAAGAACTCAATTCCGTCATCAGAACCAGCATATAATTGAACATATTCTATTTTAGTTCCGTTACCAACACCAAATAAAGAAAGTCCATTAAATTCTTTTTTGTTATTAAAAATTGCACCTGCATACTCGATACGAGTATATGTGATTGTACCAGAATTATCTGTTGCTACATCACCACCATATGTTAACTCAGAAACTTCTGCTGTTGCTGATTTTGCTTTGTTGATTGGTGCTTTACCACATAAAACAATCCCTCCCCAAGATCCTGGAGTTCCTTTTTCTGATGTAAATACAACAGGTTTAGAGGAAGTTCCGTTAGAGAATATTTGTCCTCCTTGTGCTACAGCTATGTATGATGAAGTACCTCCATTGGCAATAATTTTAGTTCCAGCAGGAATTGTAAGTGTTGCTCCTTCATTTACTTGTAAAGCTCCTGTTAGATAATATGTTTTAGATGCATCTAATGTAATTTTATCTCCACTTTTCAACTGACCTTTAAAATCAGCAGGATTCGCAACAAAGCCAGAAGGATTTGTTTCTTCTACTCCATTATCGTCGTTATTACTACAGCTTGTTAATGCTAATGTAGAAAATGCACCTACTAAAAATAGTTTTAAAATTGATTTTTTCATAATTAAATGTTTTATTTTGTTTGTTTTATTTTGTTTTTAAAATTGATAGTTAACAGATAAACCGAAGTTCATTCCTTTTTTATAACTTAATGTTTTTACATCTCCATTCAAATTCTCTTGTACACGGTCTATTGTAGGGTTTAATAAGTTTTTAGCAGAGAAATTGATTCCAATATTTTTATTCAATTTTGAACGTAAAATGAAATCTAATGTGCCAAATCCTTTATCTACTTGATTTCCTCTTGTTTCAGTTCCAAGCGCATAAATACGATCAGAGAAATAGTTGTAAGCCACAGTTGCCATTACACTTCCTCCACTTGTCCATTTCTTAGAATAAGATAAATCTGCATTCGTAATAAATTTAGAAGCTCCTGTAAATGCATCTTCTTTATTCGTAAAGTTGGTATTGATTCGTTGTCCATTGAACAAAGTTTCGTTATACACTTTCTCATTATCTAACTCTTGATTAGAATACATGTAAGCTCCGTTAAAACCAATTGTTAACTGCTCTGGATTCGATGTTTTGTTATCCAAGATTGCTTTTCTAACCTCTAGTTCTGCACCAATTGCATATCCCCAATCACCTGTATTTGCATAAGAAATATCATTAGATGATGAAGCAATTGTTGTTGTATTGATTGGATCTTGAATATATTTTCCGAAACCACCAAAAGAGATTACTTCTCCACTTTTCGGGAACCATTCCCATTTAATGTCTGCATTATAATTTGTCGAAGGGTACAACATTGGATTTCCACGGAAAGTTTCTGTTACATCTTCATAAACAAACATAGCAGTTTCTTTGAATTGAGGAAGTGTATATGTTTTAGATGTAGCGAAGCGTAAGTTTTGATTATCTGTTAATTTATAACGTAACATCAAACTTGGTAATAATTCGAATTGATCAAATGAGCGTTCTCCTTTAGATAAAGCTGTGTACCAATCAATACTTTGTTTAAGATATTCTGCACGAACCCCTAAAACAGCTGTTAATCGATCTGTAAAATTGTATTCTACTTCAACAAAACCAACTTGAATATCTTTTTGTCCATTATAAGTTTGAGCACGATAGTTTCCATTTCCATCCATATCAAATGTAGTAATGGTAAACAATTTATCTTCTCCAAAATTTGATTGATTAAATACTGCGTCTAAATTATTTGGATCAGCTTGAATACCACTTCTTGTAAACTTCATATTAAATTGATTTGCTTCAAAATCTCTTTCTTTATGTCTACCTTGGTAACCAACAGAGACTTTAGCTTTATAATCTTTCAAATCTCCTCCAAAAACACGGTTATATTCTAAATTTGCCGAAATTTCGTTCTCATTAAGATTTTGGTAATAACGGTTACTTAACGAAGCATCTTGAGTTGCTAAAAAATATTGACCTGTTTGTTTATCCAAACGCATCGTATTTTGCAAACGATCTGGCATATCTTGTTTCACAGTATTGTAAGAAATCCCCCAATGAAACTCAGATTTATCATCCAATCTATGATCTCCTAATAATTGATTGACAAAAACTTGATTTTTTTCGTAAGTTCCTCTACGTATAAATCCTTCATGATTATCATCATTTACTAAATCAATAACAAAACCTCTATACTCTTGTAAACTTTGAGAAGTATTGTTAATAAAAATACTATTTGCTCTTAATCGATTATTTGGATTAAAATCATAATACAAATTCACCATTCCTGTAGTATTCGTATTATAGCTATCTTTAGTATAGTTTTTAAAGTTATTAAAATATGCTCCTTCTGCATTTACAGAGGCCGCTAAACCTTTCTCGATACTTTGAGCTGAGTTATCAAAAGCAGCTGTTGCAAAGAATCCGAATTTTGCTCCGTTTTCAAACTTGTAACTTTTTCCTCCTTTTATATTGAAACCTCCCGCTACAGCAGATTTAGATTGCGGATTGAAACTATTTGTAAAATGATATCCAGTTGTTGCGTTTGCTGGAATTTTCGTTTTTTGGAAACCAAACCAATTTGGTCCATCTTGCAAATTGAAGTTTTTATTGGTAATCGCGTTAGAATTCAAATTTAATCCTGTTCCGATTTCTAATAAACCATTTCCTTCATATAATTTTGATGAAATATCAATATTTGCTCCACCAAAATCAGCCATCATTCTTACATTGAATGTTTTGCTCAACGAAATATAATCAATAACGTCTGTTGGAAATAAATCCAATTTAATATTCTTGTTACTAGGATTTTCTGACGGAACTGGTAAACCATTCAATGAAGTATAATTATAACGGTCTCCTAATCCACGTACAAAAACATCTCCTGTACCTTCTTGTTTTGTAACACCAGCCATTTTCGCAACTGCCGAAGCCGCATCACTTACACCTTTACGATCCAATTCTGCTGCACCAATATTCTCTACCATTTTTACAGATTTTTTCTGAATATTAAGTAAAGAAGCTTCTCCAGATTTATCTTTTCTACCTGTTACAACAGCTGTAGATAAATCAATCTTTGTATCTTTTAAATCTTCTGGTTTCAAATACATATTTAATGTATTCGAATCTGATAAATTTTGAGAAACAGATTGATATCCATCTACTTTAATATCCAATTGATAAGTATCATCCGGAATAGAAATTTCGTAGTGACCTTTCTCGTCTGTTTTTGCTTGAATATTTAATCCTTCAACCACAAAAGTTTTTTCAGAAAGTGGTTGGTTTGTTTTTTGATCAAATAAAGTTCCTTCTAACTTAATATTAGTTTGTGCAAAAAGTGCTGCCGAACCTAATAATAAAAGTAAAGTTAAATTGCGTTTCATTGAAATTGTATAATTCGTGTTTGTTTGATGGCAAAGTTGCTGCAATCCAATGAAAAAGATTTTTAGAAATTGTAAAGATTTTGTTAGGTAATTGTTATGAAATTATCGTAACTTTAAATGAATGTTAAGAAATGTTTTTACCTAATTTCTCCTAAAATTTAAGCTTAATTTTACATCGACTAATTTTATTTAGTTATTACAAACAATTATGAAGAACATTAAAATTTTATTAGTTGACGACGAACCAGATATCTTAGAATTTATTGGTTACAACTTAAAAAAAGAAGGTTTTGAAATAGAAACAGCTCAAAACGGAATTGAAGGACTTAAACAAGCTAAAATTTTTCGCCCAGATTTAATTCTATTAGATGTTATGATGCCGCAAATGGATGGAATGGAAATGTGTGCGGAATTAAGAAAGTTAGATTCTTTCAAGGATACTTTAGTTGTTTTTCTTTCTGCTCGAGCTGAAGACTTTTCACAATTAGCAGGATATGAGGCAGGAGCGAATGATTACATTTTGAAACCAATAAAACCAAAAGTTTTGATTAGTAAACTAAATGCTTTATTGAAATTAAAACAACCAAACGAAGCTCCTAAAGATGAATTCATTAAACTAAATAATTTTGAAATTAACCGCGAAACTTATAAAGTAAATTACCAAGGACAAGACTTTTTGTTACCTCGAAAAGAATTTGAATTGATTGCTTTATTAGCTTCAAATCCAGAACGTGTTTTCAAACGTGAAGAAATTTTGGAGAAAGTTTGGGGAAATGAAGTTGTAGTTGGCGGACGTACAATTGACGTACATATGCGCAAATTACGCGAAAAATTTGGGAACGATCGTTTCTCTACAATCAAAGGAATTGGATACAAAATAAATGACTAAAAGCTCGTAATGGCTTCAACTTTCAAAGTTCAAAACATCTTTCTATTTGCCTTTCTCAGTACATTATTCTTGGCTTTAGGATTTGTTTTGTTCTCTTTTTTATGGTTTGGAAATATTGATTTTATTCTCCAAGAAAAACTATTTTTCATTAGTTTAATGCTTCTTTTATTGATTGGATTATCAATATTTTATTGGTTTTCTTTAAAAAATCAACGAAGAAAAGATTTTACTGAAATCTCGAAAAATATTCCACAATTTCAATCCAGCACAATGGATTTTGAAGAACTTTCTCAAAAAATTTCTACAATTACAGAAGATCAATCCAAAGAAATTGATGTTTTGAATGAGAGAGAAAATTACAGAAGAGATTTTCTTGGAAATATTTCGCATGAATTAAAAACGCCCCTTTTTTCAGTTCAGGGATATTTATTAACCTTGATTGAAGGTGGAGTTGAAGATGAATCTATTCGCGATAAATACTTAAACCGAATCAATAAATCGGTTGATCGATTGATTTATTTGGTCAAAGATTTGGACATGATTGCAGAGCTTGAACGTGGACGAATCAATATCGAATTTTCAGTTTTCAACTTGACGGCGCTTGTACAAGACGTTATTGATTTATTAGAAATTAAAGCTGAAAAAAATAACATCAAAATTTCTCTAAATTATCCTATTCATCAACCAATAAAAGTTGTAGGTGATATTCAGAAAATTCAACAGGTTTTAATCAATTTGATCGTAAACGCCATCAATTATTCTAATCCAAATACAGAAATTGACATCGATTTTGAAGAATATGATGATAAAATTCAAATCTCAATAAAAGATCAAGGCGTTGGGATAAAACAAGAAGACATTGACCGAATTTTCGAACGTTTTTATCGAATTGATAAATCTCGAAATCGTAACAATGGTGGATCTGGATTAGGTTTGGCAATTGTAAAACATATTTTAGAAGCTCATAAACAGAAAATTTATGTGACAAGTAAAATAGGAAAAGGCTCTACTTTTTCGTTCTATTTACAGAAAGCTTAATACTATTCTCGCTTCGTAAACTTCAAGGTAATGTTGTGTTTAAAAACTTTCAACGTGTCGTTTTTTGCCTCTTTCCACAAAAAATAAGGAGGTTTCAAATTCAATACATTTCCTTTTACAGCCAATGAATCCTCAAAAAGTTCAGCATAAAGAACTGTATCTTTTTTTAAGAATGCTTTGTCTTTATAATCAATCAAATAATAATCACTTCTGACATAAATAGGATCTTTGACACGAAGTGTTGAATCCTTTTTATCAAAATTCCATTTGATATTAATAGGATTAAAACCATCTTCGTACCCCACAAAAATACGTGTTGTATTTACAATATGACGAACAGAAAAAATAAGGACAGTAAAAAAAATAAGGATACCGATATAATATAATATCAATTCTTTTTTCATGGATTTGGTTTAGTTGTTGATTGTTAATGTACAAATATCGCCATTCTATCCTAAAAGATACATAAAAAATGTAAATTTGCATAAATTTAATTTTAATATAACTTCCAATAATGCAATATAATCCGAATGAAATCGAACCAAAATGGCAAAAATTTTGGATTGAAGACAAGACGTTCAAAGCTGAAAATCAATCAGAAAAACCTAAATTTTACGTATTAGACATGTTTCCTTATCCTTCTGGAGCTGGATTACACGTAGGTCATCCACTTGGATACTTTGCGTCTGATATTTATTCTCGATACAAAAAATTAAAGGGTTTCAACGTTTTACACCCAATGGGTTACGATTCTTTTGGTTTGCCTGCGGAACAATATGCTATCCAAACTGGTCAACATCCTGCGATTACAACAACAACGAATATCGAAGGTGGTGTTGATAAACAAGGAAATGTAATTGCTGGTTACGAGAACCAAATGAAAAAAATTGGTTTGGGATACGATTGGGACCGTGAAATTAGGACTTCGGAACCTGAATATTATAAATGGACACAATGGATTTTCAATCAATTATTTGATTCATATTATGATAATTCAACCGATAAAGCTGAATCCATTTCAAAATTAGTTGAAACATTCAAAACTGAGGGTAATGCAAGTGTAAATGCTGTGGCAGATGATGATATCGAAATCTTTACCGCAGATCAATGGAATGCCTATTCTGAAAAAGAACAACAAACAATTTTATTAAAATATCGTTTAACTTTCTTAGCAGAAGCAGAAGTAAACTGGTGTCCAGATTTAGGAACTGTTTTAGCGAATGACGAAGTAATTAACGGATTATCTGAACGTGGAGGATTCCCTGTTGTGCGAAAAAAAATGACACAATGGATGATGCGTATCACAGCTTATGCAGATCGTTTGTTAACAGGTTTGGATAAATTAGATTGGCCAGATCCGATCAAAGAATCTCAAAAAAATTGGATTGGTAAATCGCAAGGTGCATCAATCTTTTTTGATGTTGTAGGAAACGATGACAAAATTGAAGTTTTTACTACTCGTCCTGATACTGTTTTCGGTGTTTCTTATGTAACATTAGCGCCAGAGCATCCTTTAGTTTCTCAAATTACAACTACAGAGCACAAAGGAAAAGTTGATTCTTATGTCGATTATACTTCAAAACGTTCGGAGCGTGATCGTTTAGCAGATGCTAAAAATATTACGGGAGAATTTACGGGCGCTTATGCCATTCATCCTTTCACAGGAAAACAACTTCCGATTTGGATTGGTGATTATGTATTAGCTTCTTATGGAACGGGTGCTGTAATGGCTGTTCCAGCTGGTGACGAACGTGATTTTGCTTTTGCAAATCATTTCAATTTACCAATTATTAATATTTTCAAAGGAAAAGATATTTCTGAAGCTGCTTTTACAGAAAAAGGTGGATTCGAATTACAAGATTCTGATTTCTTAAACGGATTAGATTATAAACAAGCGGTTGCAAAAGCAATTGAAGCTTTAGAAGAAAAAGGTTTTGGACAAGGAAAAACAAACTTCCGTTTACGCGAAGCAGTTTTCTCTCGTCAACGTTATTGGGGAGAGCCGGTTCCGGTTTACTTCAAAGACGAAATGCCTTATACAATTCCAACAGCAGCATTGCCAATTATTTTACCAGAAGTTGACGAATATTTGCCAACAAAAGATGGTGAGCCACCATTAGGACGTGCGACAAAATGGGCTTTTGATACAACAACAAACGAAGTTGTAGACAATAGTTTAATCAACAATGAAACAATTTTCCCTATCGAATTGAACACTATGCCAGGTTGGGCAGGTTCTTCTTGGTATTGGTTACGTTACATGGATGCAAAAAATGACAACGAGTTTGTATCAAAAGAAGCGGTTGATTATTGGCAAAATGTAGATTTGTACATGGGTGGATCTGAGCACGCGACTGGTCACTTGTTGTATTCTCGTTTTTGGCAAAAATTCTTGTTTGATAAAGGATTCGTTCCTACAGATGAATATGCAAAAAAACTGATTAACCAAGGAATGATTTTGGGAATGACCGCTTATGCATATAGAATTAATGGAACAAATACTTTTGTTTCCAAATCTTTGAAAGATCAGCATGAAACAACTCCAATCCGTATTGATGTTAAGTTGTTAAAAGATGGAGGCGACGAATTAGATACAGAAAAATTCAAAACTTGGAGAGAAGATTTTGCTAATGCAGAATTTATCTTAGAGGATGGTAAATACATCACAGGACGCGAGGTTGAAAAGATGTCAAAATCTTATTACAATGTTTTAAATCCTGATGATATTTGTAATCAATATGGAGCAGATTCTTTACGTTTATACGAAATGTTTTTAGGTCCAGTTGAGCAATCTAAACCATGGAATACACAAGGTTTATCTGGCGTTTATTCATTCTTGAAAAAATTCTGGAGATTATATCATTCAGGAGCAGAAGAAACTTTCTTCGTTTCAGAAGATGAACCAACAAAAGAAGAAATGAAAGTGTTGCATCAAACCATCAAAAAAGTGGACGAAGATGTAAACAATTTCTCTTTTAATACATCGGTTTCTACTTTTATGATTGCTGCAAACGAATTAGGAAAATTAAAAACAACTAAACGTGCAATTTTAGAGCCTTTGGCTATTATTATTTCTCCTTATGCACCGCATATTGCAGAAGAATTGTGGTCAAAATTAGGACATGAAACGTCAATTGCACATGCAGATTTCCCTGTTTTCGAAGAAAAATGGTTGATTGCAGATGCTAAAGAATATCCAGTTTCATTCAATGGTAAAATGAAATTTTTGTTAGAATTACCTTTGTCGTTATCGAAAGAAGAAATTCAAGAAATTGTAATGAACGACGAACGTACAATCAAACAATTGGGTGATCGTACTCCGAAAAACATTATTATTGTTCCTGGAAAAATCATTAATATCGTTGGATAAAAAAAGATTTTAGATACTAGATTTTAGTATTGAGAATATAGATAAAATCCTCGCAATTAGATTGCGAGGCTTTTACTTTTATTTTGCGTTAGGGATTGTAGTGAAAATCCTTTGCTGAATAGCAAAGATTGTAACGAAAAGCCCGCCCGTAGGGAACGCCCAAAAAATATTAATTAGCCATATTGTCCCTTGTATTTTTTTGTACAGCAATAGCTCCAAAAATTGCCAATAAAAAAGCAAATGCATAGAAACCTTTCTCCGAAGGTAAGATTGTTGCATTCCAAAGACCTATAATTAAAAGTGTGATTGAAGCTATGGTTCCGAACCAACAAATTCCGTAATAAATATCGGTTACAGGGATTTGTTCCAATCGGTCTCGAACCGCTTTTTGTAAAGATACTACAGCGAAAAGTCCAAATAAAAGAACGGTAAAGTAATAACCTTTCTCGTTTAATTCCATTTCGGCGCGCGTCAATCCAATAATATATCCAATCATTCCCGAGCCTAAAGCAATCCAAGAAGCTGCTATAAAAGCATTAGATACTTTTTGTTGTTTCATTTTATGTATTTTAGTAATAGATTAGCTGTAAATATAAAAATAATTTAATCTGATTTACAATAAAGATTATTCTTAACTCAATAAATATGAAATATTTACCAACTTTAGAAACGGAGCGTTTAATAATTCGTCCAATTACGATAGATGATTTGCAGGATTTTTATGAGATGGATTCTCAACCAGAAGTGCATACATTTCTGAAAAATCAACCAATTAAAACGATTGATGGAACAAGAGAAATCATCGAAAACTTATTGATTCAATACAACGAACTTGGACATGGACGAGTGGCTGTTATAGAGAAAGCATCGGGAAAAATGATTGGTTGGACTGGTTTTAAATACATGACCGAAAAAGAAACAATGAACAATCGATTTGATTTCTTAGATTTTGGCTACCGTTACCGAAAAGAAACTTGGGGAAAAGGTTATGCGACAGAAGCTGCGAAAGCTTGCATGGATTTTTATCGTGAAAATATGACTGATTTTAAACTAAATGCCATAACACATACAGAGAATGCAGCATCAAGAAATGTGTTGGAAAAAATCGGTTTCGAAGTCACTGAAACTTTTCATCTGGACATGTGGGATTTGGATTGCTTTTGGTATGAATTGAAGAAATAATTAATCATGAAACATCCTATTATACTTTTATGTACAATTCTTGTTTCGACATGTAGTTTTGCACAAAAAATTTCGACAAATGATTATGAAGTTAAAACAACTTTAGCTGATTTTAATCTGAAAGGAAAGGTTGAAAAAGTGACTTCAACTGCAACAGATGCAAAAGGAAATACCACAACTTTACCTTTTTTGGAGAATGAATTTTACAATCAAATTTCGTTAGAATTTAATCAAAAAGGATTGTTAACAAAGCGAACAAATTATTTGGATTATCAAGGAAAATTAGCTGTTTATAACTATGTTAATTACGACTACAATAACTCAAATTTTATTGATAAACAAACGAATACAGTTATTAACAATGGTGAAGATCCAAAACGAATTGCTTCCGACAAAACCTTTGTTTATGACAATAAAAATCGGTTGATAAACTTGACAGAAAATATTGAAGGGAAATCGTCAAAATCGAGTTATGAAACGATTTTTAATTATTCGAATAAGTTGGATAAAATCACGACAAAAGTGGAAGGTTCTACGATTAGTGAGAATAATTTGACATATAACAAAAATGGTTTATTGGTTTTGGATGAAATGACTTCTTTTGATGGAAAAAAAGGGCGAAAATCGTATTATATTTATGATAAAGAAACACCTATTTTTCAGGAAGAAATTGCTGGAAATTCGAGCAAAATAATGTTTTTTGAGAATGGAAACATTTCAAAATTACAATCATTTGACGCCAATAAAACGTTAGCTTATCAAGCTGATTTTGATTCGAAAAATGAAATTGTAAACTTCAAAAAACAATCCTTCCGAAATGGACAAACTGTTTTAACTTCTTATCAAGTTTCGTATGAATATGATTCGAAAAATAATTGGATAAAAGCTTCTATTTCAATCAATGGAGAATTGAAATATGTTGTAAAACGAACGATAAATTATTATTAAAACACAAA
>NZ_JAOCHX010000065.1:0-12548 GCF_029843245.1 Empedobacter sp. GD03739
TTTTTTATTAAAATTGTATCGAGAATTAAGATAAATTTTATCTTCTAAAACCTTATTCTCGATACAAAATTCTAAAAAGAATTTCACTAGAATTGACGGTTTTATTTCAATACTTCTTTCAAAAACAATAATGTATGTTGCCAAGCTCTATCTGCCATTACTTTATTGTAATCAGGTGATTCTGGATTGGTAAATGTATGTTTTGAATTTGCGTAAGTTATCATTTGCCAATCTGTTTTTCCTTCGTTCATTTCAATTACTAAATTCGAAATATCTTCGGGTTTTACAGATTCATCTTCAGCAGGATGTTCAATCAAAACTTTTGTTTTAAGAGGAATATTTTTTCGAACAGCATCTTTTGCTAATCCACCATGAATAGAAACAACGCCCACAACAGCTAATTGCGCACGAGCAGCTTCTAATGCGCCTGTTCCTCCAAAACAATAACCAATTACAGCAATTTTACTTGGATCTGCACCAGCTTTGATTAACTCTTTCAACGCTAAATCAATTCTTTTTTGATAAGCTGCATAATCAGACTTGTATTTTCCTGCTGCTTTAGCCGCTTCCGCATTATCTTTCGGATTGTTTCCTTCTCCATAAATATCTGCAACAAACGCAATATAGCCTTCTTTTGCTAAATCTATTGCAGCTTGTTTTGCTTCGTTATCAGCTCCTTTCCAAGCCGGTAAAATCAAAACTCCTGGACTTTTCTTTGTTGTGTTATCAGTTACTAAACCGTTCAATTTTTGCGAACCATCTTTATAAGCAACTTGTTTTAGGTTTTGCGCATTTGTCGTATTCATCATCAATACAATTAAAAATAAACATTGAATTACATTTTTCATCTACTAAAAAATTTAAGACATTAAGATAAAAAGAACTAATTTTATATCGGATATTGAATTGAATATTTAACACAATTAGCATGGAACTTATTACATTAAAAACATTTGAAAGCCCTATTGAAGCACATATTTTACGTTCGAAATTAGAGAGTGAACAGATTGATGCTTTTGTTTTTGATGAACATTCGGTTGGGATTAATCAGTTTTTGTCGAATGCTATTGGTGGTGTGAAAGTAAAAATTAAGAAAGAAGATACTGATCGCGCCATGAAAGTTTTAGAAGAAATTGATGCTTCAAATTACACCAATGATTTGGATGAAATTCTTGTTTGTCCAAAATGTGGAAGCAATGAGTATTACAGCAATTACAAGTCAATGAAAGGTGGAAAAGGCTTACTTTCTTTATTATCTTCTATCATATTTTGGGTATACCCTATTTACTACAAAAACGTGTTCAAATGCAAGAAGTGTGGTGAAGAATTTAATGGTTTACAATAAAAAAAGAACGACAAATTCTTGCCGTTCTTTATGAACAAAAATATATGATTTTTATTGATTAAATTGTCCAACGCAATAAGCTTGCTCCCCAAGAGAAACCTGCACCAAAGGCTGTCAACATCAATAAATCTCCTTTCTTTAATTTTGATGTATTTTCCCAAATACACAACGGAATTGTCGCTGCAATTGTGTTTCCATAATTTTCAATATTGATTAAAGTTTTACCTTCTTCAATATTAATTTCATTACCAACAGCGTCAATAATTCGTTTATTTGCTTGATGCGGAACCAACCAATTTACATCTTCTACAGAAAAATCGTTGCGTTTCAAAACATTGACACACGTATCACTCATCGATTGAATTGCATTTTTGAATACAATTTTCCCATCTTGTCTAATGTAACGTTTTTCATCAACCAACAACTGTGAACTCGCTGGATACAAAGAACCACCTCCTTCTATATTCAAGAATTCTTTTCCAGTTCCATTACTCTGTAACAAAGCATCTAAAATTCCTTCTTCGTTTGTAGGCTCTAACCAAACCACTCCTGCTCCGTCTCCAAACAAAATATTTGTCGAACGATCTTTGATGTCTACATACGCACTAATTTTATCAGCTCCAATGACCAAAACATTTTTGTAACGTCTACTTTCAATCAACGAAGCGCCCATGTCCAACGCGTACAAAAATCCAGAACAAGCTGCATTCATATCAAATGCCCAAACATTCTCTATTCCTAACTTTTCGCATACAATATTTGCTGTAGCAGGCATCAACATATCTGGTGTAGAAGTCGCAACAATCAACGCATCAACATCTTTGATGTCTTTTTTGTATGTATCAATTAAATTCTGAATTGCACTAACCGCCATATCAGAAGTCGCTAAACCTTCTTCTAAAATACGACGTTCTTTAATTCCCGTTCTTTTTACAATCCATTCATCAGAAGTGTCTGTAATCTTTTCTAAATCGGAATTAGTTCGTTTATTTTCTGGCACATAACCACCGATTGCTGAAATATGTGCAAATATTTTTTTTGTAAAATCTACCACCATAAAATTCTTTTCATTCAAATTTCATGTATCGATTATCTACTAAAAGACGCATCAATTAAAATTTGAGCAACAAAGGTCTATCCAATTTAACAAATTAGTTAGCGAAATAAACGTAATAATATGTCAAAAAGACGTTTTTAGAAAATTTTCACATTTGCATTGATTTACATCAATTATTAGTTAGAAGCAATAAAAGTTGTTGGCGAAACACCTGCATAATTTTTGAAAAATTTACTAAAAACGGAAGTGTCTATAAAATTTAATTCTGTCACAACATCAGAAACACTATATTTTGGGTTCTTTAGTAAGACTTTAGCTTCTAAAACAATGGCTTCGGCAATGATTTGTTTGGGTGATTTATTAAAGACTTCAACGATGATTTTAGTTAAATGCTTACGACTAATAAACATTTCATCTGCATAAAACTGTACATTACGTTGACGACGAAAATGAGTTGAAACTAAATACAAAAACTGCTTAGCCAATTCTTCTTTTCTAACTTCTTTCGTTGTACTTTTCGCCATTACAGCTTGGTTGTAGTAATTTCCCATCTCGTACATCAAGACCGAAAAATGATGTAAAACCAAATCTTTTGCAAAGATATTTTCGTTCTTGATGGTGTATTTACTAATCTTGTTCAGATTGTAGCGCATATCACGTACAATCTTTTTATCTAAAGAGATGATCTTAGGATATTTAGACGACAAAAACTCTACTAAGTTATTGGATTTCACGTGAAAACCAGCTTCAATAATCAAATCTGAATCAATAAAGATTGCTTGAACAGCAAAATCAGCCGAATGCTCTATAATCTCGAACAACTGACCTGGAAGAACCACAATAATATCATCACGTTTGATCAATGTTGGTTCTAAATTTACCGTGATTTCACATGTTCCTGCAGTAATTAAAATCAACCCAAGCGACGTAAACTTATAAGGTTTTCGTTTTACAAAATAATAATTGTTTTCAGGACCTACATCAAAGATTGCTAACCGACGATCAGTTGCTTCTTCTTTGTAAGTTCTTAAAATATTATCAATTGAATAAAGTTGAATATAATCACTCATTTTTAGCTTTTATTTTTTCGAATACAATGTTAAAAGATTTTTTTGACAAGTAAAAACATAAATGCGTCTTTTTAACAAAATCTTACGTCATTTTGGTATATCTAATATCCTCTTTCTAATGAAACTTCATTCAATAAAGTCTCGTTATTTTTCATTCTGTTGTAGTTATCTGCAACTTGTTTTAGAGCTGTTGTTGCATTTGTAACACTCGCAATATGAGGTGTTACATAAACATTTTCATTCGTCCAAAAAGGGTGATTTTCAGGTAAAGGTTCTTCTACAAAAACATCTAAATACGCCTCTTTTATATGTTTTTCTTCGATTGCAATTAATAAATCCTTTTCGACCAAATGTGCTCCACGACCAACATTAACCAAAACTGTATGAGCTGAACATTGTGCAAAAAAGTCTTTGTTCAAAATACCTTCTGTATCATCTGTCAAAGGCAAAATATTGACAATAAAATTAGTATTAGAAATCGCAGCATTCAAGCCTTCTTTTCCAGCAAAAGATTCTACTCCATTTATATTTTTAGGCGAATTCGACCAACCTTTGACTTGAAAACCTAAAGTAACAAATTGCTCCGCTACTAACTTTCCGATTTCACCTAATCCTAAAATAGTGATAGTTGTTTCCTTGATATTTTGATAAGTAGTAGGCTTCCATTCTTTACGAACTTGATCTTTATAATACGTCAACAAATTTTTCATTGAAGTCATAACACAAGCCAAAACATGTTCAAACATTTCTTGTTTCAAAGCAGGATCAACAATACGTGTCACCTTTATCGATTCCAAAATTTTGGTATGCAACAAATGGTCAATTCCTGCTCCAACTGATTGTACAACTTTTAGATTTGGAAATTCAGTCACATAATTTTTGTGCGGTTTCCAAGTTGCAATAAATTCTACATCTTTTGGATTTGAGATATTTGGATAAACTTCAACTTTCGTATCTGGCAACAATTCTTGTAAATTTCTTTGCCATTCTTCTGTTGGTTTTTGATTGAATATTAAGGCTACACTCATAATTGTTTACTTTTAAAACAAATGTAAATAACTCTAAATTAATCACACATTAAATTTGACGATTTGTCAGATTTCTTACATTTGGATTAGAATTTGAAAGAGTTCAAACAAATATATTTTAACTAAAAAAATACACCATAAATGGCAAATCCGTTATTAGAAAAATTTGAAACACCTTTTGAAAGTGCTCCTTTTTCTAAAATCAAAATTGAAGATTACAAACCTGCTTTTATCCAAGCAATTGAAGAAGCGAAAGCTGAAATAGATGCAATTACTGCGAATCCTGAAGCGCCAACTTTTGCGAATACAATTGAAGCAATGGAACTTTCTGGTGAAAAATTAGGACGAATTTCTTCTATTTTCTTCAACCTTAATTCTGCTGAAACGAATGATGAAATTCAAGAAATTGCACAAGAAGTTTCGCCTTTATTATCTGAATTTGGAAATGATGTTCGCTTAAATCAAGATTTATTTGAACGAATTAAAGTCGTTTATAATCAAAAGGATTCGTTGAATTTAACAGATGAACAAGCTTATTTACTAGAAAAAAAATACAAAGGTTTTTCGAGAAATGGTGCAAATTTGAACGAAGAAGATAAAAATAAACTGCGCGAAATTGATAAACAATTGGCAATGCTTTCATTACAATTTGGTCAAAATGTTTTGGCTGAAACTAATGCATACGAATTGATTATTACTGATGAAAATGATTTGAAAGGTTTACCTCAATATGCTATTGATCAAGCAAAAGCCGATGCAGAACAAAAAAATCACGAAGGTTGGTTGATTACCTTACAAGCACCAAGCTATATTCCGTTTATGCAATACGCAGAAAATCGTGAATTAAGAGAAAAATTGTTTAGAGCAAATGGAGTAAAAGCTTATCAAAATAATGAATTTAACAACGAAGAAAATGTAAAAAACATTGTAAAACTTCGTCACGAACGTGCTAAAATATTAGGTTATAAAACGCATGCTGATTATGTTTTGGAAGAACGTATGGCAAAAACACCAACGACTGTTTTAGATTTCTTGAATGATTTATTAACGAAAGCAAAACCGTTTGCAGAAAAAGAAATTGAAGAATTAACTGCATTTGCAAAAGAAACTGATGGGATTGATACATTGCAACGTTGGGATCATGCGTATTATGCTGAAAAATTAAAACAGAAAAAATTCAGTCTTTCTGACGAAGAATTGAAACCTTATTTTCAGTTAGAGAATGTGATTGAAGGAGCTTTTGATGTCGCAACAAAATTGTATGGAATTACATTTAAAGAAATTCATAAAATTGATAAATACAACGATGAAGTAACAACTTATGAAGTTCTAGATAAAAATGGTGCGTTCTTAAGTTTATTGTATGCAGACTTTTTCCCGCGCGCAGGAAAACGCCCTGGTGCTTGGATGACAAGTTATAGAGAAGCTTCTAATGTGAATGGAAACACCAAACGTCCGCACATTTCGATTGTTTGTAATTTTACAAAACCAACGAAAGACACGCCGTCATTATTGACATTTCAGGAAGTAACAACATTGTTCCACGAATTTGGACATGCGCTACATGGAATGTTACCAAATACAACGTACGAAAGTCTTTCTGGAACAAATGTTTATTGGGATTTTGTTGAATTACCCTCTCAATTTTATGAAAACTTCTGTTACGAACCAGAAGCTTTAAAATTATTTGCAAAACACTATCAAACAGGAGAAATTATTCCGCAAGAATTAATTGAAAAAGTAAAAGCTTCTTCAAGTTTTATGGAAGGTTATCAAACTGTTCGTCAATTGAGTTTTGGATTATTGGATATGGCTTATCATGCGAATGATTTGGCTGAAATTAATGATTTACAACAATTTGAAAAAGAAACGTTCAAACAAACAGAGTTGTATCCAGAAATTGATAAAAATATGATGAGTACATCCTTCTCACATATTTTTCAAGGTGGATATTCATCTGGTTATTATTCATATAAATGGGCCGAAGTTTTGGATGCAGATGCCTTTGCATTTTTCCAAGAAACTGGAATTTTCAATCCAGAAACAGCTCAAAAATTCTATAAACTTTTATCATCTGGAGGAACAGTAGAACCGATGAAACTGTACGAAGAATTTAGAGGTCATAAACCAACAGCAGATGCTTTATTAAAGCGTGCTGGATTAGTATAAATTGAAAATCCGACTACAAAAAGTAGTCGGATTTTTTTATAATATCATTGTTTAATTAATGTAAACTTTCCTCGTGTTGCGACAAATCTAAGCCTTCGAACTCTGCTCTATCACTCACACGTAAGTGAATCATTTTATCCGTAATATAAAATAAAGCAATCGCACCGAAAAAAGTAAATAACGAGACAAACAACAAAGCAATCATATGATGTGCAAACACATCCACCCCGCCATGTAACAAACTCGCATTTTCACCATGTGCAAAAATAGCTGTCAAAATCATTCCCATTATTCCTCCGACACCATGACATGCAAAAACATCTAAAGTATCGTCAACTCGTTTTAATACTTTCCAATGAACCATTACATTTGAGACAATAGCAGTAATAAAGCCAAAAAATATACTTTCAGGAATTGTAACAAATCCACAAGCTGGAGTGATTGCTACTAATCCAACTACAGCCCCTATACATGCTCCCATAGCAGAAACGCTACGACCATTAATTCTATCAAAAAGTATCCATGTCATCATTCCAGAAGCAGAAGCAATTGTTGTTGTTCCGAAAGCTAAAGCTGCTGTGGCATTTGCTCCCAAAGCTGAACCAGCATTGAAACCAAACCATCCGAACCATAACATTCCTGTTCCAAGCATAACAAATGGAATATTTGCAGGTTTGTGTTCTCTGTTCTTACGTTTACCTATCACCAAAGCTCCTGCTAATGCTGCAAATCCTGCACTCATATGAACAACAGTTCCTCCAGCAAAATCTTTTACGCCAAAATATTTATTCAATAAACCTTCTGGATGCCAAACCATGTGACAAAGCGGTGTGTAAATGATTAAACTAAATAAAATCATAAATAACAAATAGGAAATAAAACGCACTCTTTCGGCAAAAGAACCAGTTACAAGCGCTGGTGTAATGACTGCAAATTTCATTTGAAACAATGCAAATAAAACAAATGGAATTGTAGATGCCATGTCTTTGTGTGGAAATGCTCCGACATGATTAAAAAATGGATAACTTAAAGGATTACCAATAATTCCGTAATGTTCTCCATTTATTGTAAAACCAATTGAATCACCAAAAGACAGTGAAAACCCAACTACAACCCACAAAATCGAAATCACACCTAAGGCAATAAAACTTTGCAACATGGTAGAAATAACATTTCGTTTACCCACCATTCCACCATAAAAAAAAGATAAACCTGGCGTCATCAATAACACCAATCCTGCAGCTGCTAAAATCCAGGCGACATCTGAATTTACAATATTTTCTTCGCTAAGAAATTCTCCTGTATTTGGAATATCTACAACTGGTTTCCAAAATAATCCAGCGAATGCAACTAGCGTTATAATTGCAAAAGCTACTTTCCATTTTAATCCAACTTTCATAAGTTTTTAATTTTAACCCTATCAAAATTAGATTATTTTTAAATAAAATCATTTATTTTAAATCACACCCTATAAAAATTAGGGGTTAAAATATTAATTTTACATTTTAAACATAATTACCCTATGTAAATTCATAAAAAAAGATTCCTTTTTTGGAATCTTTTTATCAATTTGATTATTTAGTTTATCTAAATTCTATCTAAAATATTCAATTATGTTAAATTCTGAATAATTTTCTGAAAAGCTTTTCTTGGGCTTCCATCAAAATAAACTTCGCCACAATAATGATAACCTAACTTTTCAAAAACACGCAACATTCCAATATTATCAAAGTTGGTATCAACTTTTATATTCTGTATTTTCTTTATAATTGCTATTTTTTCAATTTCATCCATCGTCCAAGTTCCTAAACCTTTTATCTTAACATCTTGTGCAACAGCCAATCGATGTATGACAATATATGGATCATCATTCATCCATTTTCCTTCAATTGCTGTATAAGCAGGTTCTATCTCATCAATAATTGCAACATATCCTATGATTAGATTATCAACATTCTCAATTATATAACCAAAACCATTTGAGATATCATTTTTTACAACATCTAGATTTGGATAACCATTTTGCCATTGATTACTTCCCTCCTCTTTTCTTTTCTCAATTGCTTGTTGCAAAATTTCCCAAATTCTATCTGCATCATTCAAAATAGCTTGACGTAAATTTAATCCAGTCTCCATATCTTATTTTTATTTTCAATATAAGTTATTTTTAAGCAAATCATAAGTTTTGATATTTAATTTTTTGATAAATTAATAGAACTAAACAATGTCATACAAACATGAGGTTTCCAAAATCTATAAAATATGTAAAAATACCTTGGCAACAAGTTTTAGCAATACTTATTTTATTACTCGCATTTGTATTTTTCAGAAGCGAACGCAAAGAAATGATGCAAATTATTCCGAGTATTCAAAGCGCAAAACCTATTTGGCTATTGATCGGTTTCGGAATAACGATTCTCTATATTTCGCTGCAAGCTGCAATGTATATCACAAGTTTCAAAGCAGTTGGTTTACCTCTTAAATTTTGGGACGCTGTCAATTTATTTCTCAAACGAAATTTTATCAGTGTTTTTCTACCAGCGGGCGGAATTAGTTCTTTGGCTTATTTACCCAAACAAATCAAAAAGCAACAATTTGAAACAAATAAAATCATTCAGGCAAGTTCTATTTATGGTTTTATTGGATTATTAACGGTTTTCATCATTGGCGTTCCTATCATTATTTATAGTATTTACGTCAACAAATATTTTAATGATTCGTGGATATCATTAGTCATTTTGGGCATAATTTTAATTCTAGTTTATTTCATTTATAACTCATTCAAAACCAAAAATAAATTCTATCAAATTATAGAAAATAAATTTCCAAAGATTACGGAAGAAATCAATCCAATTTTTGAAGCTTCTTTAGACAGGAAAAATATTAATCTCACAATTCTAATTTCAACAATCATCGAAATTACTGGGATTTTACACGTCTACATCGCAATGTTAGCGTTAGGTATTCAACCCACTTTTGATGCAGCAGCTTTGGCTTATACGATTTCTGTTTTATTGATGATTATTTCGCCTTTTTTGAGAGGTTTGGGTGCTGTAGAATTTACGATGGTGTATATTTTAACACAATTCGGCTATTCTCATAACCAAGGTTTAGTTACAACTTTATTGTACCGCGTTTTCGAATTTTGGCTGCCTTTAGGTTTTGGATGTTTGAGTTTTATGTGGCGTGGAAGAAAACTATTTGCACGAATTTTCCTGCTGTTATGATTTTTACATTAGGAATGATTAATATAATTTCAGTCATCACTCCTCCTCTTGCAGAACGTTTGCATTTCGAAAAATTGTATTTACCAATCGAATTCATGCATCTTTCAAAATTGATGATTCTATTTGTCGGAATTGCTTTATTGATTACTTATGTTATATCAACAAAGGATTAAAATCTGCATGGAATTTTGCTTAAATATTTGCAATACTATCATTTTTGGAAATATATTAGAAGCATTGGAGTAGAAGAAGATGGATTCGCATTTTTGACTATCTTTTTGTTAATTTAAAGCACAAAACAATACCCATTGAAAACAAATTTGAAACGATTAAGACAAGGATTCTCTATTTTTTTAATGGCATTTTTTGCAATTTTTATTTTCAATGTTTTAAGTTTTTATTTCATTGATAAACGTCATTTTGGTGTAGATTTCTCTTGGAATCAAGCTTTTTATTATACATTTCAAAACTTCTTATTATTCAGCGAAAACAATTTAGTTCCGAGAACAACCTTTGCCGAAGATTTTAAAGACATCAATATCTTTTTTGGATTTAGTTCTTGGATATTATTGATTTTAGCATTTTTTAGAGCTAAAAATTATAACACAAAAGGTATTCAGGATTATGAAGAAGCAGAAGAAATCGTCGAAAAATATGGTAATTCAGCATTAGATTATTTTAAATTAATGGATGATAAAACTCTTTATTTTTCTTCAAATATTGATGGTTTTGTCGCGTATAAAATCGGTTTAAATTTTGCTATTGTTTTGGATAATGTTGTATGTGATGCAAAGCATAAATCAGATTTAATTTCAGAATTCGAGAACTATTGCAAAACAAAAGGTTTGAAAACTGCTTATTATCGAGTTTCGGAAAACGATTTAATTGATTTCAGAAATTTAAAAAAACAATATTTATTAATTGGTCAAGAAGGAATTATTGAAGTTGATTCCTTTAATCTTCAAGGTAAAGAACGTAAATCGATGCGAAATGCATTGAATACTTTAGAGAAAAAAGGTTTTAAAACAGAAGTTATTTTGCCTCCTTTGACAGAAGAATTTTTAAATGAAATTGAATCTGTCTCAAATGAATGGTTAAAAGAATTTGATAAAAAAGAAATTGTATTTGCAGAAGGTAAATTTGACAGAGGAATATTAAAAAATCAAACGATTATTACGCTGAGAAATGAAGAAAATAAAGTGGTTACATTTCTGAATGTTATTCCAGATTATGCAAAAGATGAGATGACTTACGATTTATTTCGAAGAACTGTCAATTCGCCAAATGGTAGTATGGATGCGGTGATAATTGCATTAATTAATCGCGCCAAAGCAAATCAAAAGAAATATATCAACATTGGTTTAACTCCTCTGGCTGGTTTAGATAAACCAAATAATATTGCCGAGCAACTCATGAAATTTGCTTATCAACGAATTGGGACGTTTAAACAATATCAAACAATGCGCGATTTCAAAGAAAAATACGCCAATTATTGGATCAACAAATACATCATTTATGATAATGAAGTGGAACTTATTCAACTTCCACAAGCGTTAAATAGAGTTATGAAACCTCAAGATGAAAACTAAAAATCTCATATTATTTGGATTGATTATCACTACAATTGGTTTGTATATCGTACGTACAAAAGGAGATGATGTGGATATCAAAGATCCTTTACCGCTTAAAATATGGGAGAATAAAAATGACACTAAACCTATCTTGTTTTATTTAAGTGGAGATGCTGGATTAGGACCTTTTTCAAAATCAATTTGTAAAAATCTTTATCAGAAAGGCTATGATATTTATGCTTTAAATTCTAAAGTTTATTTTTGGAATGAAAGAGATCCTAAAAAAACGGCTGAAATATTAAGTCAATTTTTAGAAGAAAAGTTCAAAAATCACAAAAATCAAAAAGTTGTATTTATCGGTTATTCTTTTGGTGCTGATGCGATTCCATTTATTATCAATGAGCTTCCGACAAAAACCAAAGATCGAATTCATCAACTTATTCTTTTAGATCCGTATGAAACTGCTGATCTTGAGATTCATTACAAAAATTTAATTTTTGAAAACGTAAGCGGAAAATGGAATACAATTCCAGAAATTAATCAATTACCTAACTTACATTTATCTATTATTTTAAGTGATTATGGAAAAAATTATCCCTACAATAAAATTACTTTAACCAATAAAAACATAATTTATTTGGGTGGTAATCATCACTTTAACCGAAATTATCAAAAAGTAACTGAGACTATTACTAAGCAATTAAAGTCAAATTAGAAAATATTCATTTAACATAATTACATCTTGTGATATTCCGAACTTTTTTGTTTTAAAATCATCAAGCTCTCTTTTAATTTGTTAATCGTAGAATAAGAATGAAACTTATTCTTATTTAGTTGAATGGTGTAAAAATTATCATAATACTTTCTAGCTAACTAAAAGTTTAAAACATAAAAAAACCTCAAGAACTAAATCTTGAAGTTTAAATAAAAACTGGCGATGACCTACTCTCCCGCAATAACAGTACCATCGGCGCAGGCAGGCTTAACTTCTCTGTTCGGAATGGGAAGAGGTGAGCCCTGCAGCTATAGTCACCCTAATATTTTTGTATTTTTAATCAGGTTTACATCCTGATGATTCGAT
>NZ_JAOCHX010000066.1:0-12033 GCF_029843245.1 Empedobacter sp. GD03739
ATTAGTAGTTAGTGAATAGTAATTAGTTTATGATTATAAAACTTATTGTAAATGGGTTTTATAAGAAGATCATTCTCATCGAATTGGCAAGCAAATAAATATGCTTTAATAAATCAATCTTATCTTACTTTCCCAATCTTAGGTTTAGGTATATAATTTAAATTCATACTTAACTCTGTTGAATCATTTTCTGAAAAAATTAGTTTATCATTTTTCATATAAGCATCTACTTTTTCTGGACTTAATATATCAATTAGATTTACCAATAACTTCCCTTTTGAGCTTTGATTTCTAATGATTATGATAACTTTTCTTTCATAGGAATCATCATCTAAAAGAGTAAATATTTCCTTTAAATATACTGCGTCAGATGAATCTAATGAATGTCCCCAAATGAATACATAAAAATCATCATTTTTATTATTCGTCCCTATAAACTTATAATCAGTTGAATAATTTAGTTTTTGATATAATTTAGTAAAGGGTATAAAGTATTTTTTATCTTCTATATCTTTATCCAAACTATCAATTCCTAAAACAATAGAATGATATTCACCGATTTTGCCATGAATATGTCTTGTAAAATTCTTTTCATATACTTTATCAAAAGTTTGGGTATAATTAAAAGTATAATGTTCATTAATATTTCTAACTATATCCTCATTAATCTTATATTTATTAATCTCATAAAAGGGAGTGACAAAACAATCAAAATACATATTGAAAATTAATTTAAACTTTTCAAGCTCTGAAATTAATAGTTTTACAATTCTATCAATATCTAAATAACTCAGACTGTTTTTACAAATCAAATAAGTATCATTAATCCAAAATCTTAAACCAGTATGGAGGAAACTGTCAAAATTTAATATATTAAGCTTTAGAAGTGTAACTTTTACTAATTCATTACCATTAAGATATCTTTGAAAAAGATGATTATTTGCTAAATTTCCTGAAAAATATTTTATTGGAAAAATTTCAGAATTAAATGCCTTAATAAAAGATTGTATTATTTGAATAACATTTAGTATCTCATTTTCAAAATCTATCCAAGTTAAATCACTTTTAATTTCTTTAAAATGTTTATACCAAATATTATCATTTAAAAGCTCTTTTAACTTTCGTATCTTTTCTATGTTTAAATCAAATTGATTATCACTTTGAATATCTTTATAAACGGTATTAAAAATTTTCTCAAAATCAAACTCATTTGATTCGTCTACAACCCCTAATATATCAATAAAATTATTATATGAAGTTGGTAATTCATGATGTAAATCAAATCCATTTCCAGTAACTAATATTTTTTTCATCTTTTAATTCAGAATAAAAATTATTTTAACTTTATTGATTGAGAATCATTATCATACTTATAATTAACAATAGTTCCGTTAATTAATAAATTAATTGCTTCTTGAATTATAGGCAATGGCACTACAAACCATTCTCTTGGATTAATTCTTTCACCATTGTTATATATATCTAAATCAAGGCAAACATTGCCAAAAAAGCGATGTAAAAGACTTTCAAATTTATGTATGTTGACATTCGCTATTTCGCAAGAATAAACTTCTTCTACTTCATCAAATAAATAAGTCGATGATTTTGAAGCATTTTTAATTCTTTCTTTGACACTTATTGTGCTTAAACCAATTTTGTATAAATCATTTATTGAAGCTATTTCAGGATTCTTTGATTTTGATTTTAAGATGTATATCCATCCTGAAGAGATATCATCTTGATGATCAACTCCTGCATTTTTGAATAATTCTTTTTCACCACCATCAATCACATCAGTAATTAATTTTCCGTTTTTTTGAATTGCTTTTCCTAATGACCGAAACAACATATTTGAAATAGTTCCATTCTCAAAAATTGTAACTGTTCTACCTTCTAAACGAATTCTATCACCTGAAGTATTTTCTTTTAAAACTTTTTCAGCTTTAGAAACTTCCAAATAAGCTAAAAGTCCATCAACTAAATAAAAGTTACCTTCTTTAAGATTGGTTTCAGCATTTTTAAATTCTTTGAATTTTCTTTTTCCTTCTTTTAATTCTTGATGAACTTGTTTGAACATCACATCATATTTGGTAAACTCTTTTTCGGGAATTGATGAACGTTGTGCGATATAATCAGCCTTATCTCTTTTCGGTTCTTTAGGAACATAATTAAATTCAAAAATTGAAGAATCTCCATCTGTTTCTAATAAACCTAACTCATCATCATCTAAAATATCATCCAATGATTCTATTTTAGGTTCATAATCACCCAATAAATTGTATCGATCAAAAGCTTTTAAAACTCCTTTTTTATTATCATTTGTTCTTAATTCTTTTAACCTTGAAGATAACGTATATTCAGACATAGAGCTATTTGAAGGCTCTCTTTTATTTGTTTCATAAAACGAATTGATCTCTTCAAAAGCATCTATTAACCGATCTTCATCTGTTTTTATATAATTCTGAGGTTGTTTTGAATTTAATAAACCCAAATCATCGTCATCAAATATATCGTCTAATGTTTTAGCCATTTTGTGCTTTTTTACGTTTAGCATCTTGAATAAATAACAAAGCCTGAGCTAATCTTTGCTCTTTTGGATCATAAGATTGTATACTTGGTTTATCTCCTGTATGTTTAACCCATTCTTTGATTTTAGGCCATAAAATTACAGCCTCTTCTTCAGTCATATCAATTTTAGTTACATTAATTGTATCTTGAATTGATTTTAAAATTGAAGTTGTTACATTTTTCGATAATATCTCAAAAGCTTTCTGAAATGGATTAATCGTATCAATTAAATCGATGTTGATGTCATCAATATTCACAAAACTACCAGCCATTTTAATGAATTTTTTAGAACCTTGTTCCTCAACTTCTCCATTTTTGATTACGGAATCAACTACCACATATTGACGCACAGCTTCTACATCTTCTTCATTCAAATCAGGATAAACTTCACGAATAATTCGAGGTATTAAAACTGTATTAATTACTTCAGGTTCGATATTCCCTGGCATAGCTTTAATCATTGTATCATCTTGAAGAATGCGAGCTTTTAAATCATTTAAATCACTTTCAATAATATCTTTCGCTCGTTGAGATTTTGGTTTCTTGAATCCTTTAATTTTGATTGTATTTTCATCTTCATTCTCTAAATCATCTTCTTCATCATCCATTGGTTTGAATTTAAAGTTCGGAGCTAAAACTTGTTCCATTAGTAGAGAAGCAGTAATTGCTTTTAGCATATTATTTACAGAAAGCTTTACATCATCATCTACTGCATCAGGCTGAGCAATTAAATTTGTAAACTGAGCATGCGTTTTATTGTTACTATCTCGTGTGGCACGACCAATAATTTGAATAATCTCTGTTAATGAACCTCTATAACCAATTGTTAAAGCATGTTGACAAAACGGCCAATCAAAACCTTCTTTTGCCATTCCTAATGCAATAATCATATCGATATCTTCAGGTGTTTTTACACCACGTAAATAAGCTGTTATTTTATCACGTTCTTTTTGATTGTCGTTAACCAAATCAGCTATTTTCAAAATTTTTCCTGATCGCTTACTTTTTACAAATAAAACTCCTGTTTCTGTATCTTGATATTCTAATTCGCCTAAACAATCAATGATATGATTTACTTCTTCTAATTTATCTTTCGAAGATTCAGCAGAATTTACACTTGGTATATGGATAATTGTTTTAAGATTCTCATCTAAGATTTCTTCTAATGCTGACATTCCTCTGTCCTCATCATGTTTATAGTATCTTCCACGATAGAAATGATACCCTATTCCTAAAGATTTTAAATATTCATATCCATTTAATTGATCGTAATAATTATATGTTACTTTGATAAACTTTTCTTCATCCTCTGGTAATAATACAGGTACGCTGTCTCCTCTAAAATAAGAACCTGTCATTGCTATAATATGTGCATTCGATTTTTCCATAATCTTACGCATCACATTTCCTAATATGTTATCTCCATCAGCTGAAACATGGTGAAACTCATCAATTGCAACTAAACAATTGTTAAAATCTGTTTCAGTTAAACCCTCGAATGCAAAACGTAAAGTGGCGTGTGTACAAATTAATATTTTATCTTCTGATTGCATAAAGTCTTTGAATGCTTGAACTTTACTTGTATCACTTCCAGGAGAACATAAATTATACTTTAGATTTAAGTCCCAATCAGCAAAGAATCCATATTTTGAAAGTTCAGTTGGAGCAAAAGAATTTCCGATAGATCTTTCAGGAACAGCAACTATTACTTTTTTAATTCCTTGATTAATTAATTTATCTAAGGCTAAAAACATCAAAGCTCTTGATTTTCCAGAAGCTGGAGGAGCTTTTAATAATAAATATTGTGCAGAACGCGCTTCAAATGCTTTTTCTTGCATTTCACGCATTCCATATTCATTTGTTGATTTACTTTGTCCTGTCTGTTTATAATTTACATTAACCAGATTAATTGGTTGTTTATAGTTGTTTGTTATATTGGTTTTCATGTTTATTGAATAGAGTTATTATTTTGTTTTACACGCGTACTAATTGCATTAAAGGTTCGAAAGAATAAAGGGCTGCTCTTCTACCAGCTGCTTTTTCTCTTAAAACCAAATATCCATTTTCTTCTAATTTTTTAATAATCAGAACAGCAGTAGCATTTGGGATTTTCGTTGTATTCACAAACTTATTATTTCTAAATACAGGATAAGTAAAAATAAAATCTAAAATTTCCATATTCCATTTGGAAGACAATATATCTGAAAATTCTGTTTTTGTTGTTTCGTATAAGTTTTTGATATTTTCTGCAATTTCTAAATTACGGATAGCTTGACTTTCTACTGCTTTCAAGAAAAATTTTATCCATTGGTTCCAATCATTAGAACGTGAAACCTCTCTCATTTGCTCGATGTATTCGTCTTTATTTTCTTCGAAATATCCACTGATATAAAAATGAGGTTGAGAAAGAATTTTTTCTTGCCATAAATTAAGTGTTATTAACATACGACCAATTCGACCATTTCCATCTTTAAATGGATGTAATGCCTCAAACTCTAAATGCATGATTGCTGTTTTAATTAAAGGCGGTAAATCGCAAGTTTTAATATAATCAAAAAGATTTTCTAAACCTTGATCTAAGTTTTCTGGATTAATTGGTATAAACTGAATTTCTTTTTTACGGGTATCAGCTAAATAATTTTGCTCTTTTTTAAATTCACCAGGTGATTTGTTTGCTCCTCTTCCTAAGTACAGAAGTTGTTGATGCATTTGTTTAATAAAACTTGTTGAAAAGCCATAACCGCTTTCTAAAGCATTTTGTGCATTCTTTAAAGCACGTTGATATAAAATAGTCTCTATAACATCAGCTTTAGCATTAGGATTATCTTGACCTTCATTATCAGCTTCATATAGCATAATCTCGTCCATTGTACTAATAGTTCCCTCTATACGAGATGAAATTACGGCTTCTTGATTTCTTAATGGAGCTAAAAGAATTTCTGTGTTATGTAAATTTTTTAGCATTTGATCAAATCGTGCAAGAGCGTCCGTTGCTTTCACAAGTTCCTGAATAAAATCTGCGTAGTTAATATTTTGAGGAGGAAAATTATTGTAGTGATATTTTACAGCGTTATCTATATTAAAATCCATTTCACATTATATTGTATCCAAATATAAATAAAATTATGTAAACAAGTGTGTTTGATTACAAAAAACAACAAAAAACAACAGTCAAATAGATTTGATTACAAAAGTTGTAAACAAAAAAGTTTGCTTACAACTTTTGCTTAGAAAATGTAAACAACAAATTTAGCTTACAATTTCTGTTATCAAAATATTTTGTTTACAAAAATGCGACTCATTTTGTAAATAAAATAAATTATTTCTTCTTCCCTTTTTTCACTTTCGCAAACAACGTTTCTTTTGTTGTCATTTCGTCATAGAGTTTGAACAGATACTCTAATCGTTCTTCGTCTGAATGGAAAGGTGCTAAACGATAAATTTGCTCTATCGCCAAATCCAATTCTTTGTGTGCTTGTTTTAGTCCACTTGGCATTGTCTCAGGATTGTATAACCACGCCATTGTTTTCTCTGGGTATTTGGCACGTTCGTCTAATATTGAAAATACATATTGGTTAATGGTTTCTTTTTTCTTTTCACTTAATGTAGGAAATGGAAATGTATTGTAACATAGTTTCGCAGAATAACGATAATCTGTTTTTAATTTTCCACCTACAGCATCTACCCAAATCATGTGCATTTTGGAGTGAAGTACACCGAAAAGCCAAGGTTGAGCATCATAAATAATGTTTGTAGCATCTGAAACGATGGTATTGGCATCAATAAATGCTAATGGAATATATTTTCTTCTTTCAGAAGAAACTCTAGGAACAACAATTCCATCAGTTGCTTTGTATGAAATTTGTCTAAAAGCATAATCAAATCGTGCAAAATCTCTAGTGGATTTTGCTTTACTCTCAAATCTAAAATTATATAATTTATCAGTACGCTCTTTTATCAATGGAATAGCTTTAGCCTCTTCTTCATCTTCTGGAGAAATCCATAAACAATATCTTAGATTACCATTAATAAAATCATCAGCACTTATATATGTTTTGATGAATTTTTTACTCTCTGGATATAAATTAATTAAATTATCTACTTCTTCCTTATTCAATATTAGATTACCTCCATCCGCAGGTTTATTACCCATTACTAATGCAGGTAATTGTTGGAAAGGCTTAGAACGAGGAAAAACTATTGTATTAGAATTTTTAATAAGATATGGACTAATACATTTAACACTTTCAGCTATGTTATCATCATACAAGAAATATTTTTCTGGTTCTGTTGGTGATAAACCAATAATAGCTACCGTAACCCCTGCATTACCTTTCGCGTTATTTACCCATTTAAAAGATTTAACTGCAAATTGTATGAATACATTCTCTTGAAATAATCTACTCCATAAAAATGATGCTTGCACACCTTGAGTAATAGAATTAGTTGTTACAAATGCTAATTTCGAATTCGTATTTTTTATATATCTAGCTCCTAACATAAACCAAGTACCAATATAATCAAGCCGGTCTAGTCTATCACTTCTAAATATTCTTTGCATTTCTTCTCTTTGTTCATCCGAATGCATATTACTCCCTAAATAAGGTGGATTACCAATAATGTAGATTTCATCATTTTCTTTTTTAGGACAAACCTGTTCCCAATCAACACGAGCTGCATTCCCAGCAGTTATATTTCCACTTTCTTTAAGTGGTAAAATAGGATTCGATCTTCCGTAATCTAACAATTCCAACTCAAACACTTGGTTCATTTGGTGTTCTGCTAACCAAAGCGAAAGTATTGCCATTTCATGTGCAAAATCTTTGATTTCAATTCCGTAAAACTGAGAAAGTTTAATTTCAGAAAAATAGATTTTACGTTGTTTTACATTCAGATCTAATAATTCTTTGATAATCTGAATTTCGAGATTTCGTAATTCTTTGTAGGTAATAATCAAGAAGTTTCCACTACCACAGGCAGGATCAAAAAATTTAATCTTTCCTAATCTATCCAATAAAGCTTCTAACCCTTTTATTTTTCCTTTATTTTTTTCGAACTCTTCGTACAAATCATCTAAGAACAAAGGTTTGATTAACTTCAGAATATTAACAACCGAAGTATAGTGCATTCCCAAATTATTACGTTCGGCTGGATCTGCAACTGCCTGAATCATCGAACCAAAAATATCAGGATTAATCTCGGACCAATCTAATTCGCCCGAATCCAAAAGAATTTGACGTGCTTTAGTTGAAAATTTAGGACATTGAATTTCATCACGAAATAAACCACCATTCACATACGGAAATTTATCAAAATGAGGTTCAAAACTTCCTTTCCCTTCAGGAGTATTTAATTTTTTGAAAAGTGTTGTTAAAAATAAATCAACATCAGAACCATCTTTTTTGGTGTTATTTGCAAGTGTTTCTGTAAAAATACTTTTCACGTCAAAAATCCCAGTATCCTCTGCAAAAAAACAAAATAATAAACGCGATAAAAAGATATTTAATTGATGACTTCCTTGTGCAATCCAATCAGGATTATCAACAACCAAAATATCATACAATTCGCCTAACTTATACGCTGCATCACGATCTAATTTGTTGTCATTACTTACGCGGTAAATCTCAGCACCAGAAAGTGGTAGAAAAAAATCAGTCTGTTCACTTAATTCTTCAATGGGAAACTCTTTATTATTTCCTAATTTAGTATCAACAGCTAAAACATTTTTAAAATCAGTGACAACAATAAAACGAGGTTTTTGTTTCTTGATTTTCTCGTCTTTTGCTAACTCATCAATCAGGTTCAAAAGATTAGCCTCTTTTTCTACTTTGAAAAATATTTTCCCTTTGTAAAATAATTCTCCATCAACTTTAGAAAGGTTATAATCTCCTTTTTTAAGACGAGTTATTGTAGTTTTAGACAACCCAAATGATAATAAGAAATCATAAATAAAGTTTTCTTGATCAATGTTTTGAGATAAAGTATGTAGATTTTGTTGAATTTCTGTTTTTTTCATTGAAAGTTAGTTGGGGCTTTAGTTTTCTTGAATTGTAAATTTACGGAATTATTTAGTAAAAATATTTAAATTGTAAAATAGCAATATATGTTTGAAGAAAATTATTATTTTAGATGTAATAATTAATTTTATTCATTAATACATATAATATTAATACAAATGCTAGATAAATTCTTTAAAGTAAATCTTCCTTATGGATTAATTAAAAATGAGCAAAACGAATGGGCAGTTTTTAATAGAGAGTATCAACCTTTAGGTTTTACTATTCGTGAAAAAGGGAGTGTATCACAAGGCTCTTTTGACCATTTACCTATTCACACAAAATATAATCGTTTAACAGAAAAACTTTTATTAGAAATAACTTTTGATGTTGAAAAAGGAATTAAAAGAAATGATAATGGAGAGATTTACCAAGTTTTCTTATATAATGACGGAACTAATCCTGTAAATATTGATGAGAAAAAATTGTGGGATGATTACTTCAAACGATTAAAGAAATTATGTAAGCTTTCTTTGAAAGAGTATTAATAAAAAAACCTCAATTAATAATTCAATTGAGGTTTAATCTTCTATTGCTTTCCTACGATAGGATTTAAACGATTTCTTAATTCATTTTCTAATACAGGAACAATCCAATTGTAATTATTTACGTCAATTTTTACTGCTGAAATACGAAAAACTTCATATGATAGATTATGCCTAGCTTTTAATTTCATTGCAAAAGTTGTTTTCTCAATAGGTTTGTATATATGTTCATGTATTCTTTTACCTACTGATCTTGATTTCCCGATATACAAAGGAATCCATTCTTGATTACTATCAGTCAATTCTTTTAGCCTTTTTTTACGAACATTTGGAACAAATCTTCTTAAGAATTCTTCATCACACCAACGTTTTGTAAAATCATTTTTCCAATCATTAATATCTTCAAAAAAACCATTGTTTTTAATTTCAAACATATATAAGCCTTTAAAATTAAACTCTTTAAAATCTAATTCTCGGTTTGAAAAATCTTCGAATTTAAAGGTTTCTATTTCTTGAAATTGTATTTCATCCATCATTGCTTTTAAATCGAGATCTAAAGCTGTTAATTTATTGTCAAGTTCTTTTAATTTATCCATTTTGTTAAGTTGTATTCGAATTATTATTTAAAGATAAACAGAGAATTATGATTCTCTAAAATTATTTTATATTCTGCTTTTGCACTTCGACTAGACCCTTCGACAAGTTCAGGATGACAGTTGAAGGATCTCATCAGCTTCTCTTATCCTTTCTGTCTGGTGGGATGGCGAGAACATTCATCATTTTACGGAGACGAGAACGAACACGTTCTGTATAGTATTTTTCGATTTCGGAAGCGGAGAGATTTGTTGTTAAATGAGTTTTGTATCCATAATCCATGAACAAGTCATAACGACTAAGAAGGATTTCTTGCATAACGTTACATTCGTTTCCGAAGTATTTGATGTTATTTTCTGTTCCTAAATCATCAAAGCAAATACTACATTTTTGGAATTCGTTAGGTAAACCTTTTGTGTATTTTTCGATAACATCGAAACCTCTGCGTAGGAATTCGAAATTGACATCACGACAGGTGATGTAATAAAATTTATGTTCTTTAGCTAAGATGAACTGCATTAGCCTAAACCATGTTGTTTTACCTACGCCCATTGGTCCAGTTAAAAGAATTCCTTTGTTCAGGTCTAAATCTAATTCTTTACACTTCGCCTCATCTTTAAAGAAATAAGCTGCTAAGCGTACGATGTATGATAAATCTTCTTTTTGAAGTGTATAATTAGGGCCATATTTTTTACGCCCTAATTGCTCGAAGTGATATAGAAATTTTTGGTAATTGATCATTGCTTTATGTTTTTGTTATAATGGTTCGTCGTAACGTTTGTTGATTGATGTATCTAATGGTTTTTGCACACCAAAACTTGGTGGATTCGTTTTGGTGTAACGATCGGCATTAATCATCCAATTATTTGCAGCTGCTTTCCAATTTATCATTTTGGTTTTCCCTCCGACTAACCAACCATTGGACTCGAAGTAGTAATAAAATTTTTCAGCCTCTACTGTATTTTGATACTTCTCTTGGAAAAAATCAATGACCTCATCTAATGTTGGAATTGTACCTTTTTCTTTTTTGGCGGAACTTTTTTCTTTTTGGTTCATTTCGATTTTATCAGTAGACTGATTTATAGTTACGTTATTTTTTACTTTTTCATTAAAAATTAATGAAGGGATTTGTGCTTGCGAACACAAGCTATGCTTGTGGTTTATATGTTTGTTGTTTATATGTTTTATAAAAGGCTCGATACCTTTTTCTATGGCTGTATTGGTATCTGTTATAATAGCTCTATCATTTTTTACTTCAGTTTGTTTTTTATCCGTTGTCATAGCTTGAGTATTTTTTTTACTGCTTATTCTTGAAAATTGAGCTGAATTTGTAAAGTCGATTAAGTACACTTTACTCCCTAAAAATGGATTGTACGATGGTTCGTAAATAATATACCCATTGTTATGTAAAATCTTCATTGAACGGTGATAGGTACTTTTTGACATAATTTTACTTAGACGCATAATTTCGTCTCGAATCACAATAATTGGATTAGAGAATTGCTGCCTGTTCCAAGTATTGAATAAGGCTAAATAAATTGAGATTTGACTTGGAGACATCTCATGGTCTCCTTGTACTTTTTGAAAGAAAAATGATAAGTGTTTGATGTAATTCATATTATTAGTTTTTAGATGTTAATATTGGATGTTAGATTTTAGATATTAGATTTGAGATGTTAGTGTGATGAGATCCTGAAAGAAGTTCAGGATGACTGCTACGTGTTAGATGTTGATTATAGGTGGTTATTGGAAAAATAAAGGCAGGGTTATTACTTTTTGAATCGTAATTAAACCTGCCTAACCTAAACCAACTAACCAAATGAAAAATATCTTTAAAGTAACCTACTTACTTTATTCTGTTCGAGCAACTTATCTATATCTTCTACGTCATAGTAATACACTTTACCAATGCGTGAGAATGTAATTTGATTATTTATTCTCATTTTTTTGAGTGTAGAATTTGAGATACCTAATTGTTCGCACACATCTTTGGTACGTAACCATTTGTGTTTGATGTTATGCTCTAAATAATCTTTAAGATCAGTACAAATCAAATTTGTGATTTGTTGAATGTCTTCTGGATGAATACGTTTACATTTTTTCATTTGTGTCAGGCTTAATTTTTTACTGAAACAAAGTTGAAGAAGTTGAAAATATATTTTTCTATAGTAGAACTCAAGTAGAGAAAGATTTTTTTTTATAAATTTCTTTTATCCCTTTATTCATAAGGTATTTTAAAAACAAAAAAAACCGTAACAAGTAGCTACGGTTATAGAATATTAAATTATTAGTAAGAATTGAATTTGTCCTCTAATTTACTTTTAAACAAA
>NZ_JAOCHX010000067.1:0-12014 GCF_029843245.1 Empedobacter sp. GD03739
TTTTTTATTTCATTACTCCTAATTGTATTAAGATTTTTTCTTCGTACGGATCGATTGTAAATTGTTCAAATTTCACAAAATCTTTTCCATTTTTTAAGTAACCTAATTGATAATTTTGACGAATAACAGCTTGATTCTCGAAACTTTCTAAAATTGGTAATTCAGAAATTGGACCTAAAATTTGTTCGTTTTTGGTTGAAATTAAACCAAAATGCATCAAATAATTCTCTTTTGATAAGAAATATGGAAAATAAGCTAATATATCTGGACGCTCAATTTTTAGTGAAGTAGCTTCTCCAAAAGTGGCAAAATTTTGATCGACTGGCGTTAAATATTCGTATTGATAATCTATAATTAACTGATTGTTTTTATCAATCATTCCCCATTTTCCATCTTTTTCAACTCCAGCTAAACCAGCTCTAAAATCTGTACAACCATCATATTCGAATGGGATCACAACTTGATTTAATAAATCAATAAAACCCCATTTTCCATCTTTTTTTACAGCACAAATATTTTCAATAAAATCACTTGTTAAATCATATTCGAACGGAATCAAAATTTGGTTAGATTTTGTTATAATTCCCCACTTATTATCTTTTTGTGCGCTGTAGGCATTAACAGTTGTAAGTACAAGTTTTTGATATTCGAACGGAATAATTACATTTCCTTCTTTATCTATTAAACCAAATTGATTATCAATAGATATTGGTGCCAAATTATTGCGATCGAAAACAGTTAAATCTTCAAATGTTGTTGTTTCTTTGTGAACAAAATTGTCAAACTGGTCTGTATCTTTTGGTGATATTTTAGTCATAATTCTATAATTCGACGTAAAATTAATTAATCAAAAATTAATAGTTTGTATATAAATTTTAAAATATCCAATTTTAAACACTTTTTGTAAATTAAATTCTTTATTTTTGTGAGAAAGCTTAAAGTATAACCTATGAATTTTTTTACTAAACTATTTTTAACCACAACTGTTATGGCGAGTAGTTTTGTTGCTGCTCAACAAGATAGTATAAACATTACTAATTTACCAACTACAATTAATAAAGACTATTCTTTTCAAGGAGTATGGAAAATTTCGAATGATGGAAATACATCTAACTATAAAATATCTGGAGGAAAATTGACAAATTATTCAAACAAAACAAGTCAGACTTTATTTCTTGATTTATATTTTGCTCCATCAAAAACATCTGTAGATTTATATAATTTACCGAATAAAATCAATACAAACGCACAATTAGGGCAGTTAGAAGGAAATGGAACAAGTTTCAATAACGTTATTGTTACTTTTAAAGCTTCAGATCTTCAAACATTAGCACAAGGAGATTATACACCAATTTTGTTATTGAAAGAAAAAGAATCAGGTTCTATTTTGAATTATAAAGTTTTGAGTAATAAAATTTCTTTAGAATCTAATAATATTTTAATTGATAAAGTTGTAAAGAATGTAGAATTACCTCAAGTTACAGATGCTAATACTTTAGCTTCTACAAAGAATATAGACGCTACTTTATCAGATATATATACACCTGTAGAAAGTTCTTTGAATATAGCGAATGTAAATAAAAAACTAAAATTAGTTGGAGGTTGGAAGTTAGAAATTGATTTCAATTCGTTGATGGTTACAATTGGTGGAGTTGATAATTCTATACAGAATTTAGATTATAAACCTACAAATGACTTAAAGTTAATGGTATATTTTTCAAACCAAAATATAACAGGAGTTAAAGAAATAGACGGATTTGAACTTCTAAATCTAGATGTTTCACCAATTTCTGCTTTTACTAAAATTGAAAAGCTAAATTTTACTACAAATATCACAAAATTGGTTCCCGCAGGTGAATATTATCCTATTTTAGTATTAACTGAAAAAAATGAGGAAGGAAAATATGTGATGAAATCAACGTTAAGTTTAGGTGAAAAATATATTTGGCAGTAAAATCTAAATAATATAAAAATAAAAAAGCAACGATTATTTCGTTGCTTTTTTTGTTAAATACTGTTCAAATTTCAATCCTTTTATGTTATAAGGATCAAATCCTTTGTATAAATCTTCTAATAATTGCATTACTTGAAAATAAGTAAATAATACTGAATATGAAGCTTGTTCTTGGTAAACAGGGATTTCTACTAAAAATAAAAATCGATCATATTTCGAAATCTGAACAGTATTCCCATCTTGATTCATCAAACCAATATAACTTCCGTCATAATCAGGTAGGTTATGAAAAATCTCAATAGCTTGTGATAAACTACCTTCTAAAGGTAATTCAGTTTCGACCTGTAAGTCGTCAGCGTAATTTTCAAAGAATATTTTCACAGTGCAAAAGTAAGAAATTTTAATCTATTTTAAGGAATTCCTTTTTTTTCGGGTTATAATTATTAAATTAGCATTCAAATTATGGAAAAAATGAGTTACGACATTATAGTTATTGGAAGTGGTCCTGGAGGATACGTTGCAGCAATTAGAGCAGCACAATTAGGTAAAAAAGTAGCAATCGTAGAAAAAGCTGAATTAGGTGGAATCTGCCTTAACTGGGGATGTATTCCTACAAAAGCTTTATTAAAATCTGCTCAAGTATTCAAATACTTAAATCATGCAGAAGATTTTGGAATTAACTTACCTTCAGATATTTCATTCGAATTTGGAAATGTAGTTTCTCGTAGTAGAGGAGTGGCGGATCGTATGAGTAAAGGTGTTCAATTCTTGATGAAGAAGAACAAAATTGAAGTGATTCAAGGTGAAGCAAAAGTTTTACCAGGAAAAAAAGTAAAAGTTACTGCAGCAGATGGTTCTGTTAGCGAATTATCTTCAGAAAATATAATTATTGCAACTGGTGCACGTTCTCGTGAATTACCTGCATTACCACAAGATGGTAAAAAAGTAATTGGTTACCGTGGTGCATTAGCAATGGAAAAACAACCAAAATCAATGATTGTTGTAGGTTCTGGTGCGATTGGAGTTGAGTTTGCTCATTTCTACAATACATTAGGAACAGAAGTTACAATTGTAGAGTTTTTACCACGCATTGTAAATGTTGAAGATGAAGATATTTCTAAACAATTGCAATTATCTCTTAAAAAATCTGGAATCAATATCTTAACAAATGCAGAAGTTACAGGAGTTGATACAACTGGAGATTTAGTAAAAGCAACAATTAATACTGCTAAAGGTGAAGAAATTATCGAAGCTGAAGTTGTTTTATCTGCTGTTGGTGTTGTTCCAAATACAGAAAATATCGGTCTTGAAGAAGTTGGTATTGCAACTGAAAGAGGTAAAATTGTTATCAATGATTTTTGTGAAACATCTGTAAAAGGATATTACGCAATTGGTGATGTTGTAAAAGGAGCAGATTTAGCACACTTAGCATCTGCACAAGGTATTTTATGTGTTGAGCATATTGCTGGTGAAAAAGTTGAGCCAATCGACTACGGAAATATCCCAGGTTGTACATATTGTTCACCAGAAATTGCGTCTGTTGGGCTTACAGAAGCAAAAGCAAAAGAGGCAGGTTACGAAGTGAAAGTTGGTAAATTCCCATTCTCTGCAAACGGAAAAGCTGTTGCAAATGGAGCTGCTGATGGATTCGTAAAAGTTGTTTTTGATGCGAAATACGGTGAATGGTTAGGATGTCATATGATTGGTGATGGAGTAACTGAAATGATTGCTGAGGCAGTTGTTGCACGTAAATTAGAGACTACAGCTCATGAAATTATGAAATCTGTACACGCTCACCCGACAATGGCAGAAGCTATTATGGAAGCGGTAGAAGATGCATATGGACATGCAATTCATATCTAAGAAATAAAATTAAAATTTATAGTTGAAGCAGCCTTTTGGCTGCTTTTTTATTTTACCAAATCGTTAATTTTTTGCGTTATGTATATTGAATTTGTTTTTTAACTATCTTTATAATAATAATTTAAAAACAGATATAATATGAAAAAATTTTATTCTTTAGTAGTAATTACTGCATTATCTTCTTTATCATTTGGACAAGTTGTGATTAGTCAAGTTTATGGTGGAGGAGGAAATTCGGGCGCAAAATATACGCATGATTTTATTGAGTTGTTTAATAGAGGCTCTTAAGCTGTTACATTAAAAGGTCATTCACTTCAATATGCTTCTGCTACAGGTAATGTTAGTGCAGCTAATACACAAGTATTAGCAGATATTACAATTCAGCCAGGTAAATATTATTTAATTCAACAAGCTAAAGGTAATAGTGGAACAGATGCATTGCCAACTCCAGACCAAATTCCTGCTACAGCTCTTGCATTAGGAGCCATGAACGGTAAAGTAGCACTTGTATCTAATGTTGATCCAATAACTGATGTAACAGATAAAGATATCGTTGATTTTGTAGGTTTTGGAACGTCTAATGAATATGAAGGATCTGGTCCTACTGCGGCTTTATCTAATACTGATTCTGCTCAAAGAAAGTTAAAAGGATGTCAAGATACAAATGATAATAAGAATGATTTTGACGTAGCTGCTGCTGCTCCTAGAAATGGACAAACGGCTGCAAATGTTTGTACAAATTTGAGTACAGATAATTTAACATTAACTAAAGCAGTTTCTAATACATTATGGACAAATACAGCTTCTTTCAATGCAAAAGATAAAACAACTGTAGAAGTTTATAATATTAACGGACAATTGGTAAAATCTTTCGAAGTTAAAGGTGTTCAAAATGTAGACGTTTCTTCATTAGTTAAAGGAACTTATGTGGTTAAAACAACTTCTAACGGAAAATCTTCTACTCAAAAAGTAGTAAAAAAATAAGAAAGAATATATTCTTAATCTAACAAAAAAGCGATTCAGTTTACTGAATCGCTTTTATTTATTCTTTTAATTTCTGAATCTTAAAACCTGCATCTGTCACGGCTTCCACAACCTCTTCTTCATCTTCGGTTGTTGTCACAGTCAGTACTTTTCGTTCATCAGAAGTATCAACTTTCCAATTGTCTTCACCAACAGCTTCGTCCAAAAAAGGTTTTACAGATTTGATACAGCTGTCACAATTTATATTTGTTTTGAATTTCAATTCGCTCATAACTTTACAATTTAGACTCAAATTTATAAAGATTTCATAAGATTAAAAAAACGTTTAAGTAATATTTGATTTCGAAATTTAAATAAAAATCAATGAAGCGTAATCTTGATGTTGTTGTTATTTCGGATGTGCATTTAGGAACTTTTGGTTGCAAAGCACAAGAGCTGTTAGCTTATCTACAGTCAATCAATCCAAAAAAAATTATTCTCAATGGTGATATTGTGGATATTTGGAATTTTAAGAAAAGTTATTTCCCAGAAACGCATCTTCAAATTATTAGTTATTTGTTAAATCTTTCAGAACAAGGAATTCCAATCGTTTATATAACAGGAAATCATGACGAATTGTTACGTAAATTTACCACAATGCGTTTTGGAAATATTCTTTTAACGGATAAATATATGTTGAAACAAAATGATAAAGTCGCTTGGATTTTTCATGGAGATGTGTTTGATGCATCGATTCAACATTCGAAATGGATTGCGAAATTAGGTGGTTGGGGTTATGATAAATTAATTCAGTTGAATTATTTTATCAATAAATGTTTAGAGTTTTTTGGAAGAGAACGTTATTCGTTATCTCAAAAGATTAAAAATTCAGTGAAAAAAGCGGTGAAGCATATCAATGATTTTGAACAAACTGCTGCCGAATTAGCGATCGAAAATGAATATGATTATGTAGTTTGTGGACATATTCATCAACCACAATTGCGAAAAGTAAAAACGGATAAAGGAATTTGTGTTTATATGAATTCGGGGGATTGGATTGAGAATTTATCTGCTTTAGAATGTGTAGACGGAAATTGGTCAGTGTTTTATTTTGAAGAACATAAACATACTTTGATGCAAAATTTAGAAGAAATCGAGTTCAATTATTCGTTAGATGAACTGATTGTTTCAATTCTCAATAAAAAATAAATGAAAATTTTATACGCTTTGCAAGGAACAGGAAATGGACATTTGGCTCGTGCGCAAAAAATGTTACCAATCCTTGAAGAATATGGAGATTTGAATGTTTTTGTGAGTGGTTCTAATTCACAATTACAACTCGAAAATTATCAATTCAAACATCACAATGGATTGTCATTATTTTATAATCAGATGGGAAAAGTTTCGTATAAACGAATTTTTAAGGAGAATAGTTTTAAATCTTTTTGGAATGAAGTGAATCATTTTCCAATTGAAAAATATGATTTGATTATTAATGATTTTGAGCCAATTACGGCACATGCAGCTCGAAAGAAAAAGATAAATATTGTTGGATTAAGTCATCAAGCTTCATTTTTATTTGATGAAACACCAACAGTGAAAAATAAAACGGGCGAAACGATTTTAAAATATTATGCACCGACTTCTAAACATTACGGTTTTCATTTCGAAGAATATAATGATGCTATTTTTTTACCAATCATTCGAGATAAAATTAGAGCATTGCGTCCAAAACGAAAAGATTACTATTTGGTGTATTTACCAAGTTTTCATCCAACAGAAATTATGGAGAAATTATCACTGATTAAAGATTCAAAATGGAAAGTTTTTTCACCTTTTGTGAAAGAAGTAATACGTCAATTTAATGTTGAAATTTATCCTATTGATGAACGTCTTTTTATAAAAGCGCTCGAAAATTGTAAAGGAGTTTTGTGCGGTGCTGGTTTCGAATTGCCTGCCGAAAGTATTTATCTTAAAAAGAAGCTTTTTGTGATTCCGATTAAAGGTCAATACGAACAATTATGTAATTGCGAAGCTTTAAAAATGATTGGCGTTGATTATTCATATGATTTGAATGTAGCACAATTGCAACGTTGGGTGGATTCGAATAAAATTATTGAGAAAGATTTCCCAGATCAAACCGAAGAAATCATTCAGAAAGTAATTTTAGAAGCATCCCATTAATTATTTTTCCAGAAAGCAGGCGTAAATAAAATTAAGATTGTATAAAGCTCTAATCGTCCCAAAACCATTAAAAAACAACATAATAATTTTGCACTATCCGTTAAAGAATTCATTGAAGTACCCGGACCAAATTCGCCAATTCCCGGACCTACGTTTCCTAAAGTGGAAGCAGTTAATGTTAAAGAGGCCAAAATATCTTGGAAACTCATTGTTATACCATAATTCAAAAGCGCAAACAAAATAGAACTCACAATCCATGTAAACATAAACATGACAAAGAATGCCATAACGTGGAAAACAATAGATTGGTTAAGCGAACGATTGTTATAACGAACAGGAATAATTGCGTTTGGGTGTAAAATACGCTTAAATTCGATCCAACTATTTTTTAATAAAATGACGTGTCTAATAACTGTAATTCCTCCAGATGTAGAACCTGCCGAACCTCCGATGAAGAACAAAGAGAAGAAAATAAGTGTGGTTACGGTTAACCAACTTGTGTAATCTTCCATTGCCAAAGCTGTTGTAGATGCGATAGATACAACGTGGAATAATGAACTTCTGAATGAATGTTCGAAATTAAACCACGAATAGGTTTCGACGGAATAACTAGGGTAAATATTGAAAAATAATACAACAAAAACGATAAATGTAACGACAGCAAGTAAACCAACCCACCAACGGAATTCTTCATTTTTCCATACTTTTTTGAATTGTCCTTTAATCAATAAATAAATCAATGCGAAGTTTGTTCCGCCCAAAAACATCATCACGATTAATACATATTGAATAAAAATATTGTTATTCCAATACATCAAACCTTCATTCTTAGTAGAAAAACCTGCCGTTGCAATCACACTCATCGAATGATTTGCAGCATCAAATAAATTCATTCCACCAAAATAAAGCAACATCGCAAAAAAAGCAGTTAAGCCTAAATAAACTAACCAAAGGTTTTTTGCTGTTTCTGTAATTCGAGGGTGAATTTTATCCGTATAAATTCCAGGCGCTTCTGCCATAAAAAGCTGTCGACCACCAATTCCAAGAAACGGTAAAATCGCAATCGTCAAAACGATAATCCCCATACCACCAATCCAATTGGTTGTACTTCGCCAAAATAATATACTTTTTGGGAGACTTTCTACATCATCATAAATTGATGTCCCAGTCGCTGTATAACCAGAAACGGTTTCGTAAATAATGTTGACAAAACTAAAATTTTCATTGATGATATGATCGTTTGGTAGAAATATTAACGAGGTAACATAGGGTAAACACCCCGAAAGAATCAAGAAAAGCCATCCGACACAAACCACGATATAACCTTCGCGTTTGTTGATGTGTTTTCTTCTGTCACGCGTAAAATACATCATTGCAGCTCCCGACAATCCCACTAAACTCCCCGAAACTAAAAAAGGGTAGAGTAGATGATCATTAAAATAAATGCTGACACATGTTGCAATAAACATAAAGAGCGCATTTAATAGTAATAAAACACCCGAAAGATTCAGGATTACTTTGATGTTAAGTGATTTCATTATTTAAAATATTTGGTCACTTTTGGAATTAAATTCGCTTGACTAAAAACAACGACGTGATCTTTTGGTTCGATAATGAAATCTTTTGTTGGAATAAATCCATCATTTCTGCGAACAATTCCAGCAATAATAGCACCTTCTTTAAACGGAAAATCGCTTACTTTTTTGAATGCGATTTCAGAATTTTCGTGAATACGGAATTCTAAAACTTCAGCATCTAAATCAGAAATTCCTGTTACATCCATCACAGAACCTTGTCGAATATAACGGAAAATACTATCTGCGGTTAAGAGTTTTTTATTGATAAAAGCGTTAATTCCAACTTCTTGACTAAGATGTATATAGTCGATATTTTCGACCAAAGCAATTGTTTTTTTAACGCCTTTTGATTTTGCCAAAAGACATGACATAATATTCGTTTCCGAACTTCCTGTCACAGCGATAAAAGCATCCGAATCAGAAATACCTTCTTCCAATAACAATTCTCCATCTCGACCATCACCATTGATAATCAAAATGTTATTTAAATCACCAGCTAAATCAAAAGCTTTGTTTCTGTTGATTTCTAATAACTTAACGTTGTGTTTGTTGTCTTTTAAAAGTTTGGCAACTTTGACACCAATACTTCCTCCTCCCAAAACAATTACATTTTTGAAATATTCTTGTTTCTTTCCAAGGATTTTATAAACTTCTAAAATTCCAGCTTTTTTGACAATAAAATAAACGTGATCATCTATTCTAAATTCAGTTTCAGCTTCAGGAATAATGGTTTGATACTCGCCACGTTCGTTGCTACGAATTATTGCAATTGGCATCAAAAGATTGTCTTCGCCACCTTTCGTCGTCAAATACATGTCTTTGTACTGCTTGTCCAAAATTTTACAATCCGCATCCAAAACAGTTCCAACCATAAAAAGTTGACCATTTGCAAACGGATGCATCGCATTGAAAGCAGATTGTTGAACAAGAGAATAAATCTCATCAGCCGCTAATTTCTCAGGGCTAATTAATGCATCAATTCCCATTCCTTGAACCCAAAATTGATTTTCTTTGTAAAGAAATTCAGGATTCGAAATTCGAGCTAATGTGCGTTTTGCCCCTAAATCTTTCGCAATCGAAGCACTTGTAAGGTTTGTGTTTTGAAGATGAGTGACCGATATAAAAATATCTGTATCATCAATTCCAACTTCTCGCAAAGCCTTGAAAGAAGTAATATCACCACGATAAGCCATTACATCTAACGAGTTTTCGATCATCAACAATTTGTCCTTGTCCATGTCCATGATGACGATGTCGTTCATTTCATTAGAAAGTAATTTAGCCAAATGAAAACCAACTTCTCCAGCACCTCCGATTAATATTTTCATGAAAGAAATTTAGGATAAAACTATTTTGACGTTTCTTTTTGTCCCATTAACATTAGAAACGATTTCAAGAATTCGTCTATATCACCGTTCATTACAGCATCTACATTACCTGTTTCAGTTCCTGTTCTGACGTCTTTTACCAATTTGTATGGATGCATCACATAATTACGAATTTGAGAACCCCATTCGATTTTCATCTTATTTGCTTCAATCTCATTACGTGCGGCCATTTTTTTCTCTAACTCAATCTTATACAATTCAGATTTTAACATCTCCATTGCACGCTCACGATTGGCTAATTGAGAACGTTCAACCTGACAAACAACCACAATTCCAGTTGGTTTGTGCGTTAACTGAACTTTTGTTTCAACCTTATTTACATTTTGTCCTCCAGCTCCTCCAGAACGAGACGTTTGTAATTCGATATCGGCAGGACTAATTTCAATCTCGATTGTATCATCCACAATTGGCGAAACATAAACCGAAACGAAACTTGTGTGACGCTTTGCATTACTATCAAAAGGCGAAATACGCACCAAACGATGTACACCATTTTCTCCTTTCAGATAACCGAAAGCAAACTCGCCATCCACTTCTAATGTTACCGTTTTTACACCCGCAACATCACCCGCTTGATAGTTTAATTCTTTTACTTTATATCCATGTTTTTCGGCCCACATCAAATACATACGCATCAACATAGAAGCCCAATCACAAGATTCTGTACCTCCAGCTCCCGCAGTAATTTGAAGAATTGCACCAAGATTATCTCCTTCTTCTGAAAGCATATTCTTGAATTCTATATCTTCTAAAAGCTTGGCAACAACATTATATTGTTCCATAACTTCTTCGTCACTAACTTCACCTTCGCGGTTAAATTCTACTAAAACTTCGACATCATTTACTGCATTTGCAATCGTTTGGTATTCATCGATCCATTTCTTTTTACCACGCAAAACTTTCATAAAAGCTTCGGCTTCTTTCGGGTTGTTCCAAAATTCAGGTGAAGCAGCATGCTCTTCTTCATTTTGAACTTCGATTTCTTTTTGTTCGATTTCCAAATATTCGTGCAAATCTTGTGTACGTTTTTGGATGTCTTTTAGTAATTCGTTGTTAAACATAATTGCAAATGTATAAAAATAGGGGATTTTATGAACACGAGGTTAAGCATTAATCACTTTATCATCTTTTCCGTTCCAAGAAAGAATTTTATAAGTAAAACCGTCTTCCGTTTTAATTTCTTGGTCTTTCAGCATCAAAAAAGTATCGTCCCAATCACCATCATCATAACTAATTACCCAGAATAATTGGTTGAACAACAAACCTTCCAAAATATACAAAAGTTCCTCAACAGAATCTACTTCGTAAGTTGTAAAAGGAAAAGAAGATTTGATCCAAATCTTATCATCATCCGAAGTCTGAATATAAAGATCACCAAAAGTCGATTTGTATTCATTCTCGATATGGAATTCTAATAATTCGGTATCTTTTTTGTGAAGCCCTGTAAAATCTGGAATTGCTTCAATGATTTGATTGTATATTTTGATTGAAAAATCGTTCATCTTTCTAAAATTAGCTTGCAAAAATAAACGATATTATCTAATTCTGACACGATATTTATGTTCAATAAATCGAAAAAAGTTAAATAATTTGTATTCAAAATCATAACCATAGTCAACAGAAGGATCTAAATCTATACTTACTGCATACAAATCTGGATTATATGTCATTGGTTGCATATGTCGTTGATTCCAAATCATTACATATTGGCGATTTTTTTGTTCGTAATATTCTTTTGAATAATATTCTTTGGGTAATGCAGTTGTTTTTAAATAAATATCATATTGAGGATCAAATACAACAATATCATAATCGCCATCTTCATTCGGCTCGAATTTTAATGAATTCTCATCTTTATTCGGCACTGAATTTTGTGTGGATTGATTGGTTGTACAAGCAAAAAATAGGAGAGAAACGCTGAAGAATAAAAATAGCTTTTTCATAATTTTTTAATTTGATTAAATATATTGAAAAATAACGATATTAAGTGTTTATATCTACATTTACACTTATATTCTAATAATTTAGAATTACATGAATAGTAGTTCTGAAATATAAATGTTTATTTCATATTATTTATATATA
>NZ_JAOCHX010000068.1:0-11712 GCF_029843245.1 Empedobacter sp. GD03739
ATTATTTTCTTGAGGCTTTTTTGTGTTCAATAAAGTTATAGGTTTTAAGTGCTACGTTCTACGTATAACATAAAACTTATTACGTAATACTTCAAAACACCCCTAAATCCCCTCAAGGGGATAGTTTGTTTAGATTTTTATTCTGTAAGTCTTAAATCTTACGTCTTATAACTTACAACCCGCGTTAGGGATAGTAGTGGAAATCCTTTTGTAGGAATTGGATTTTCTGTAATAACTTCTAATTTTTTCTACAAAAGATTGGAACGGATAGCCCGACCGAGCAATTTATATTACTTGTTATTGAATTATTAAGAAGAAATTGATGAATCGTATAAATGAAAGGAAAAGAGCGAAGGAACGCCCAAATAAATTTTTCAATAGAAATATACTTTTATTGATAGGTTCATACTTAAGTATATGTGGAATATGGATTTGATTTCATAAAAAAATATAAAATCTTGATTATGTTCAAAATTATTAGAAGTTTATCATTTCAAATTTAATAGCTTTACAGCTTAATATTATTCAATTGGATCAGAAAATATTAGATCACATTTTAAATAAGGATTGGGAACAAGCTTTTAAACTTCTTGTAAAAGATTATCATCAGAGAGTTTATTGGCAAATTCGTCGTATGGTTTTGATTCATGAAGATGCAGATGATATTGCTCAAAATGTTTTTATCAAAATCTATCAAAATTTGAATTCATTCAAAAATGAATCGAAATTATCGACATGGATTTTTAGGATTACTTATAACGAAACCATCAATTTTATTCATAAAAATGCTAAAGAACAAAATGTTTCGTTTGAAGATTATTCGATGAATATTGCAGATGATTTATCTACGGATGAGTATTTTACAGGTGATGAAATTGAGTTGAAACTACAAAAAGCGATTGCAAGTTTGCCAGAAAAGCAGCGCGTAGTATTTATGATGAAATATTATGATGAAATGAAATATGAACAAATTTCTGAAATTTCAGGAACATCTGTTGGTGCGCTAAAGGCGTCTTATCATCATGCAGTTACAAAAATTAAAGAATTTTTAGAGGATGAAGATTAAACCTTTTTAACTTTTTTTTGTCTTATGAATGATATGAAAGAAAATGGATTAAAAAATAATTTTAAGGTTCCAGAGAATTATTTTAAGAATTTAGAAGATGAAATTTATTTTAAAAGCTTAAAACAAAAGGAAAATTATACAACCCCTACTAATTATTTTGACGATTTAGAACAGTCAATTTTATCGAAAACTATTGATAAAAAAGAAACAAAAGTTGTACATTTCAATATTTGGTGGGCTGCTGCTTGTATATTGCTATTAGCATTGGTTGTAACTCCTTTTGTGATTAATTCTACAGAAAAATCTACAGAAGTTGTGGATACAAAAACAGAAAATCATGTTTACGAGAAGATCTATGATTCGTATATAGTGAGTGATCAAAACAAAAAATCGTCCAATGTAACATTAGACGATTCTGATTTTGCTTTATATGATTATTAAGAAATTCTAAATAATTTCTGCACTTAAACCTCGGTTCAATAATTCTGTGCATCGAGGTTTTAAATCTTCTAATTCACCCGTCAAGACTTCGCATTTACCTTTGTAGTGAATCAAAATAGAACATTGTTCCGCTTGCTCTGGCGTGTGTTCACAAACATCAATCAACGATTCGATTACCCAATCAAAAGTATTCACATCATCATTGTAAACAATAATTTGATATTTGTGTGATTCCTGTTCCAATACATCAACAGCCGAATCTTTTTCCGTTTCCCACATGGGTTGCGTTGCGTATTTTGTCATATCATTTTATTTTTTGAAATGTAGCGCAATCCACTCATTTCGTTGTTTTTTAGATACAAATTTCAAACCATTTTCTGTACAAAAAGCTAAGATATCATCAAAATCTTGCTCCATCAATCCACTTAAAAATAAATCACCATTTTCATTCAAAACATTGATGTAAGAAGGAATTTGACTGATTAAAATATTTTTGTTGATATTCGCTAAAATAATGTCAAACTGTTTGCTTCCCAAAAGTGAATTATCACCCATTTTCGCATCTAAACTAACACCATTTCGTTTTCCATTTTCGATAGAATTTTCCACAGCCCACTCGTCAATATCGATACATTCTGCATAATTTGCACCACGTTTCATTCCTAAAATTGCAAGAATTGACGTTCCACAGCCCATGTCCAAAATATCTTTTCCTGTAAATTCAGTTTCCAAGATATATTCTACCATCAAATGTGTTGTAGAGTGATGTCCAGTCCCAAAAGACATTTTTGGTTGAATGATAATTTCGTAAGGAATATTTTCAACTGTTTCGTGAAATTCTGCACGAATCAAACATTGGTCATTCACTAAAATTGGCGTGAAATTTTCTTCCCAAGTTGCATTCCAATTTTGTTGTTCAATTTCTTGACGCGTATAAGAAAAATCAATATTCTCGATAGAATCAATCACTTCTTTTACTTGGTCAATATTTTCGTCAGTTTTTGGCATGTAAGCATCAAAACCTTCTTCGTTTTCAACAAAACTTTCAAAGGGTAGTTCAGAAATCATTGCAATAATAATTTCATTAAAAGGCTCTACTTCCGCAACTTTAAATTTATATTCGATATAATTTGTCATAAAAAAATGTAGAAAACATCAAATTGTTTTCCAGCGCAAATTTACGATTTTTATAATTAATGATAAAGGAGATTATTTATCAAATGGAAAGTCCTTCAAACCAACCATCATTTCACGTTTTCCTGGAGGCCCAGGACGTTTTTGTACAATATAGCCCAAATCTTTCAAACCTCTTTTTATGGTTCCTTTCGCTGCATAAGTGGTAAAAATGGCAGATTTTTTAGTTAAAGAATCAACAATTTCTAACAATTCTTTTTCCCATAATTCTGGTTGAACACGAGAACCAAATGCATCAAAATAAACTAAATCAAAATTATTTTCGTTGATATTTTTCAGATTGAAAAAATCTTCTTCCACTTTCTTAACTTCAAAATATGGAGAAATTTTATTCCAATTTTCCCAATTTGAATGAAATAATTGTTGATAATAATCTAAAAACTCTTCTTTTCGATGTTCAAATTCCGGATAAAGTTTGAAAACATTTTCGAAATAATTCACCAATTCAAATTCTTCATCAGAAACTGGAAATTTTTCAATTCCAACATATTGCACTGGAGTTTTATGTTTTTCAGCTTCCATCAAAGTAATGAAAGAATTAAGTCCCGTACCTAATCCAATTTCTATAATTTTTATAGGATTTTTTGTTTCTGTAAAATGATGAAATCCATTTTTTATAAATACATGAAAAGCCTCTTGTACAGCGCCATGCTTAGAATGATAAGATTCATCCCAATCTTCAATATAGATAGTTTTAGATCCATCTTCCGTTTCTTGAATAATTCTTTTCATCGTCGAAAGTTATGATATTTATTATGAAAAAGTGCAAATAAAATGTACCTTTGATAAGCACAAACAAAATATATCATAAAATGATTATAGAAAAAATTGCTGAATCAAAATTTAACGATTCAGTTTTTAACTCTACTACTTTTGGGAAAGAGTTTACAGATCACATGTTGATCGCGCATTACAAAGATGGTAAATGGGATGAGCCAAAAATTGTTCCTTACGGACCAATTTCAATGACTCCAGCAGCGATGTCTTTCCATTATGGTCAAACAATTTTTGAAGGAATGAAAGCCTACAAAAATGATAACGAAGAAGTATTTATTTTCCGTCCAGAGAAAAACTTCGAGCGTTTTAATTTATCTGCGGCACGTCTTAATATGCCTCAAATTCCGAAAGAAATTTTTATTGATGGTTTAGAAGCGATTATTGATATCGATCGTCAATGGGTACCAAAAGATTACGGAACGTCATTATATATTCGTCCAGTAATGTTCGCAACAGAAGAAGCGGTTTCTGCAAGAGCATCTAACGAATATATTTTTGCAATTTTATTAGCTTATGCTCCTAATTATTACGACAAACCTTTATCAGTAAAAATTGCTGATTATTATAGTCGTTCAGCTCAGGGAGGTGTTGGTTTTGCAAAATGTGGAGGAAACTACGCAGGATCTTTCTTTCCAACTTCTGAAGCTCAAAAAGATGGTTATGATCAAGTAATTTGGACAGATTCTATCGAGCATAAATACATTGAAGAAGCAGGAACAATGAATGTGATGGTACGTATCGGAAATAAAATTTTAACAGCGCCAACGTCTGAGCGTATTTTGAACGGAGTAACACGTGATTCTGTTTTAACTTTAGCAAAAGATAGTGGATATGAAGTAGAAGTACGTCCTGTAGAAGTACAAGAATTGTATGATGCTTACAAATCAGGAGAATTAAAAGAAGTATTTGGATGTGGAACTGCTGTTGTAATTACACAATACGATGCAGTTGGATTTGGTGAAGAGCGTGCTCAATTACCAACTTTAGCTGAAGAAGATTCTTTTGCATTACAATTGAAAAAGAAATTAAAAGATATTCAATACGGATTAGCAGAAGATCCTTATGGATGGAGAATTAAAATCGAAAAACAAGCTTAATTTTGTTTAAGTAAATTTTTTGAAAATATAAGCTGACAATTTGATTGTCAGCTTTTTTTGGCACGATATTTAATAATATGTTATACAAAGTACTATATTTGCAAAATGAATGGACTACAGAAATTTTTAATCATCTGTTCAGGGAGTAGTCTTGAACTCTTGAAAAAAACACCAACAGATATCAACAAACATGTTGGTATTGGAGGTGTCATATTATTTACAGGAATTTTGGCGGCTTTGTCTGCTGGATATGCGCTGAATACTGTTTTTGATAATATATATGCAGCAACAGGTTTTGGTTTGTTGTGGGGATTAATGATTTTTAATCTTGACCGATATATTGTCACATCAATGAAAAAGTCAGGTGGATTTTTTCGTCAGTTTTTTATTGCTTTGCCACGTATTTTGGTTGCAATTTTATTAGGTATTGTGATTTCGAAACCGTTAGAATTAAAAATTTTCGAGAAAGAAATTAACAAGCAATTAAATATTATTGTCAATCGAAATAAAACGGAATTACAAAAAGGAATTGATGCGCGTTATGCTGAATTGGGAACGCCTTTTTCGAATGAACGAAAAGAAATTTATGCAGAAATTGATAAATTAAGAAACGAGTATAATTCTGCTTCTATCGAATTGGAAAAAGAAGTTGTGGGTACACAAACTGAAACAACAACTGGACGCGAAGGTTATGGACCAAATGCAAAACGAAAAGCAGAATTGAAAAAACAAAAAGCTGCCGAAATCGAAACTTATATTCAACAATCTGCGCCTCGTTTAGCTGAAATTAATAAAGAATTAGATCGATTGAATGTTGCAAAAGAAAAAGAAATTGATGCGGCTAAACCAACCGAAGAGAATTACAATGGTTTTGCTGCACGTATGCAGGCTTTAGACGAATTGTCAGTTAATAATCCAATTTTAGGGACTGCAGCTATTTTTATAGCTCTTGTGTTTATCTCGTTAGAAACTGCGCCAGTTTTAGTGAAATTAATTGCACCAAAAGGACCTTATGATTTTCTCTTAGAAAAACATGAACATTCGTTCAAGATTTTTAGTAAAGAATCAATTCAGATTATGGATATCAAATCTGAAAAACGTGTGAAACATGAGTTAGAAAAAACATAAATAATTAAAAAAGTAACTTCCGTTTGAAGTTACTTTTTTAATTTTGCATAAGATATGGAAATTTATAAAATAGAAATTTACGGAGAAGACGAAAACCAAATTCAACGAATGGAAGAGGTGATTGCTCCTATAAAAGATATACAGGATTATTTTTGGAAAATTCTTTGGGTTGATGGCGAAAGTGAAACTGACGAATATTCGGTTTTCGAATTGCAAGAAGTGATTGACCAACAAGACGGAATTTTTGTGGAATATGATCAGTTAGAAAGTTTATGTTACAAAATGGAACATGTAACGGAAGCGTTGATTATTGGAGATAGAAAAGAAAATAATTTGCATGTAAATATTGAGGATGAAAATTTATACGACAACGAAGTTGTGTTTGAATTTGTGAAAGATTCACATTGGCAAATTTTGACTTCGGATATCAATATTGTTGATACGTTCAAAGTTTTCTTTCCAAATAGTAAAATCATTGATTAAAAATAAAAGCCACTTTTTAGTGGCTTTCTTATTTATTTTTGATTCAATTTTTGGAAAATTTGTAAGGTTTCTTTTGCTTCTCTTACATCGTGCACACGCAAAATTTTTGCACCTTTTTGTAACGCAACCATATTCAGGACAGAAGTTCCGTTTAAAGCTTCTTGCGGAGTTGTTTCGAATAAATTATAAATCATCGATTTTCTCGAAATTCCGATCAGCAAAGGAAAACCTTCAAAACCTAAAGCTTCCATTTTATTGAATAATTCATAATTATGATCCAATGTTTTTGCAAAACCAAAACCAGGATCTAAAATAATATCATTCACTTTTGCAGCTTTTAATTGCGCAATTTTTTTGGAAAAATATTCGTTTACTTCCAGCGTAATATCTGCATATTCAGGATTATTTTGCATTGTTTTTGGCGTTCCTTTCATATGCATTAAAATGTATGGAACTCGAAGTTCTTTGATTGCATCAAACATATTTTCGTCTAACTCCCAACCCGAAACATCATTTATAATAGAAGCACCAACTTTTACAGCTTCACGTGCAACATTTCCTCGAAAAGTATCAATCGAAATAATCAATTCTGGATATTCTTCAATAATTTTTTCGATAATTGGTGCAGTTCTATCAATTTCTTCCTGCTCCGAAATATTTTCTGCTCCAGGTTTTGTCGAATAACCACCAACATCAATCATATCGGCACCTTCGGACAAGTGTTTTTCAACTTTTTCTAAAATCAAATTCATCGATTGATTACTGCCACCATCGTAAAAAGAGTTTGGCGTTGTATTCAAAATTCCCATAATTTTAGGCTCGTTCAAATCAATCAAACGACCATTACAATTAATTGTCATATCTTAGAAGTTCTTTAAGCAATTTCAATTATTTTTGAAATCGAAACGAAATTATGAAAAATACCTCAATTCAATTTAAAGAAATCATCTCTGTTTGTCGAGATTTATATACAAAAAAATTACAAGATTACGGTCCAGCTTGGCGTGTACTGCGTTTGCCGTCTTTAACAGATCAAATTTTTATCAAGGTAAACCGTATTCGTACGTTGCAAGAAGCAGCGGAGCGTTTGGTTGATGAAGACGAAGAAGGAGAATTTGTGGCAATCGTTAATTATTCGATTATGGCATTGATTCAGTTGGAACTTGGTTTTGCAGATCAGCCAGATTTGACAGACGAACAAGCTATCGAATTTTATGATAAATATGCAACAATTGCGCACGATTTGATGATGAAAAAAAATCATGATTACGGTGAAGCTTGGAGAGATATGCGTGTTAGCTCCATCACAGATTTGATTTATCAGAAAGTTTTGCGCACAAAAAGTATCGAAGATAATAAAGGAAAAACGATTGTTTCAGAAGGTTTGGATGCAAATTATTTGGATATGATTAATTATTCGATTTTCGCAATGATTTTAATTAACGAAAAGAAAACTTCATGAGGTATTTGGTACAATTTGCTCGAATTATAGTTGGAGTTATTTTTATAATTTCTGGATTTGTAAAAAATGTAGATCCAATTGGATTAAGTTTCAAATTAGAAGAATATTTTTCGCCAACAGTTCTTAATATTCCATTTTTAGAAGGTTTGAGTTTGCCTTTGGCAACATTTTTCTCCATTTTTGAAATAGTTTTAGGTGTTTTATTATTACTTGGCGTTTGGAAAAGATTTACGACAATTGCATTATTGTTGACGATTATTTTCTTCACATTCTTGACATTTTATTCAGCTTACTTCAATAAAGTAACCGATTGTGGATGTTTTGGTGATGCGCTAAAACTAGAACCTTGGACATCATTTTACAAAGATGTTGTGCTTTTGGTGTTGATCATTATTTTAGTGATAGGTCAAAAATATATTAAACCATTATTCGTTGAAAAAGCGAATTATGCAATCAATTTTATCACGATTTTAGGTTCTGTAATTATTGCCTATATCGGAATTAATCATTTACCAATCATAGATTTTAGACCTTACGCAGTTGGAAAAAATTTGATTGAAGGAATGAAATCTCCGCAAGAATTAGGTTTGAAACCAACAACATATAAAACGATTTACACCATGAAAAATAGTGTAGATGGAAAAGTGGTTGAAATTGATGATGCCCAATATATTGCGGATGATAAATGGTATAAACACGGAACGCCTTGGGTGATTGAAGCAGATAAAACACGTACAATTGTGGAGAAAAAAGGGTACGAACCACCGATTCACGATTTTAATTTTGATTGTAATGGAGTTGATAAAACTTCTGAAATTTTGAATGCGCCAAAAGTGATTGTTTTTGTCATTCCTTTTGTTGAAAAAGTAAACGAGAAACAAATTGCGAAATTAAATACTTTAGGAAAAGAAGCGTCTAAATATAAAGGTTACAAAGTTATTACAGTTTCGAATAATCCAATTAAAGGTTTAGAATTGGAGAATTGTTTTATGGATCAAACAACGATGAAAACAATTATTCGCTCTAATCCAGGAGTGATGATTTTAGAAAAAGGAACGGTAAAAGCGAAATATCATGACAACGATTTTCCTTCAATTAATCAATTAGAAGAATTATTTTAAAAAGTGATTAATTATATTTTAAATAAAATTTTCTACGGATTTCTAACGCTTTTTGGTGTAGTGACTGTAGTTTTTCTATTGTTTTCGGTACTTCCTGGAGATCCTGCACGTATGATGCTCGATCAAAAAGAAGATCCTGAACAATTGGCTCAAATTCGTAAAAACTTAGGTTTAGATCAACCTTTGTGGAAACAATATGCTTTTTATATAAATGATTTGTCGCCGATTTCATTTCATAATATTGACGAAAACAATACAACATATACTTCATTAAGTTCTGATAAATACAATTACACAAAATTGATGGATTTCGGAACGAATGAAATGGTTTTGAAAACACCTTATTTGCGCCAATCTTTTCAGAAACAAGGAAAAAGTGTAAGCACAATTATTGGTGAAACGCTACCAAATACGATGGTTTTAGCAATTGCGGCCATTATTATTGCGACGATAATTGGCGTTGCGTTGGGAATTGTTTCCGCTTTGATGAAAGATACTTGGATTGACAGAGTTTTGTTGGTCGTAACAAGCTTTGGTATGAGTATTCCGTCTTTCTTTTCGGCGATTATCATTGCCTATATTTTTGCGTTTTTGATGCATGATATTACAGGACTGAATATGATTGGAAGTCTCTATGAAGTGGATGATTTGGGAGAAGGAAAACATTTGATGTTGAAAAATCTTATTCTTCCAGCGATTACATTAGGATCTCGTCCGTTAGCCGTTTTTACGCAATTAACACGAAATTCGTTGTTAGAAGTTTTGAACCAAGATTATATTCGAACAGCTTTTGCAAAAGGACTTTCAAGAAAAACGGTGATTACAAAACATGCATTACGAAATGCGCTGAATCCTGTTGTTACAGCAATTTCTGGTTGGTTCGCTTCGATGTTGGCAGGTTCTGTTTTTGTGGAATTTGTTTTTGGTTGGAATGGTTTAGGAAAAGAAATCGTAAATGCATTAAATACATTAGATTTACCAATTGTGATGGGAGCTGTTTTAGTGATTGCTGTGATGTTTATTGTGATTAATATTTTGGTCGATATTCTTTACGGAATTTTAGATCCGCGCGTTCGCATAAAATAAATCAGTAATAATTTCACGATAAATAATTATCTTGCAGTAAATATTAAAACCAAAATCAAATAAAATACACTTTTTTATGCGTGATAGAATAGTAGCAGGAAACTGGAAAATGAACTTAAATTATGAAGAAGCGATTCATTTAGCAACAAACCTTAATGCTTGGGTGGCAGATAATCATCCAATTGCACAAGTTATAATTGCGCCTTCTTCTATTTATTTACAAACATTGTTAGAAGCTGTAGATGAGCAATATGTTAAGATTTCTTCGCAAGATATTTCTGCTCACGAAAAAGGAGCGTATACAGGAGATATTTCTGCAGAACAATTGGATAGTATCGGATTAGATTTCGCTATAATTGGACATTCTGAGCGTAGAGAATACCAAGGAGAAACGGATATTGTGATTGCTGAAAAATTGAAACAAGCTTTTAAATATCAAATTAATCCAATTCTTTGTGTTGGAGAAAAATTAGAAGAACGTGAAGCTGATAAACACTTTGAGGTTGTAAAAACTCAATTAATGGATGCTTTAGTTGCACAAAAACCAGAAGATCTTTCTCGTTTGATTATTGCTTACGAACCAGTTTGGGCAATTGGAACAGGAAAAACAGCTACACCAGAGCAAGCGCAAGAAATTCATGCATTTATTCGTAAAGTTTTGAAGGATGAATTTGGCGTAGAAGTCGCGAATGATACAAGTATTTTGTACGGAGGAAGTGTAAATGCACAGAATGCGAACGAAATTTTTGCTCAACCAGATATCGACGGTGGTCTTGTTGGTGGTGCTTCATTAAAATATGATGATTTTGTGCAGATAATTGCTGCATGTAAATAATATAAAAGCTCAACTTAGTTGAGCTTTTTTTATGTTTTATATTTTCTAAATTTTGAAAAATGATAAATTTAACTCCTCTGAATCCCTTATAAAATCAGTCAATTAAGAAAACTATAACATTTATTAGGATTAATTAAGAGTTTTCGGAACAGTGTCTGCAAAGCTTATTCATGTACTAACTATTTAAAAAGTATCATTTTTTAAACAAAACACATTTATTATGAAAAAATTGACGCAAGTATTAGGAATCGTAGCAATAGGGTTAGTTTCTTTCTCTTTTACTACAAAAAATGAAATTCCGGTAGCAACGCAATCATCATACAAAGTTGTAGAAGATGCTCCAAAAGTTGTTATTTTAGATATTGTAGATAATATCGCTGTAGAATCAGGAACAAATATCGCATCAGAATTTAAAACAAAGTTAGAATCTTTGAATAAAGAAAATGTTCAGGTTCTTTTATGGAAAGATTTAACGAAAGGATTAAAAGATGAAGAGAAAAGATCAATCATCGATAGTTTAAAACCTGAGTTAATCATGACATTAAATTTTGAAAAAACTGATGATAATACAAATAAAGTTGCCGCAGTTGTTTTTAAACAAAATGTTGCATTTAACGAAACAGTTAAAGTAGCAAAAGAGTTAACAGAAAACTTAAATTCAACAGCTGTTAAAAATGACGGAGTTTATCAAAACGAATCAAATTATATTCAAGATAATGCTGCACCATCAATTTTCTTAAGCGTAAAAGTGAAGAATGAACCAACTTCTAACGCAGAAATTGTTGATAAACTTTCTAATTTCATCGAAACAGCGAAAGTTGAAGATAGCACAACTCCAGTTGAAATAACATCAGAAGTAGTAGTAGATTCAGCGGCAGCTACGGTAGACTCAGCTACAACAACAATAGAAGCGGCGGTACAAGATGTAAAAGCAGCTACGAAAGATGCAAAAACAAAAGTAAAAAAATCTAAAAAATAGAATCCGTTTTTTCGAATATTTCATTTTTATTAATGAAGAAAAA
>NZ_JAOCHX010000069.1:0-11523 GCF_029843245.1 Empedobacter sp. GD03739
TTATATTAATTGTGTGAATCTCCACTTCATCGTAAACCAAATTAGAGAAGAGGGCACGTTTTATAAGTGGAAAAAGGCTTATGATGAACACGAAGAATGCATAATGAAGTCACACTAGAAATTTTTTCTTCCATTTGGCAACCGTATTCCTACTCAAATTAAAATGGCTTGCCAATTGACTATTATTTAAATTATGTTTTTTCTGATAATCCAATATTTTAATGATATCGGATTTGAAGTAAGAACGAAGCTTTTGGTTGTGAGATGGATTTGTACCGAATATTTTTTCATTGAGTGAAATGATATCTAATACTGATAAATTTTCTTTCTTGATTATTTGGCTACATACCTCTTTTTTCTCAGGATATTTCTTTGTAAGAATATCTGAATAAATACGTTTGTAGTTGGGTATTGTTATGTGTATTTTTTGATCCATTTGTATAGCGTTGTTTTGGGTATATTGTATTGTTCTATTACTTGAATTTTTGTCATTTCTCCTGATGAAATCTGTTCCAAAATAAAGTCTATGACTTCTTTGGTATAAATGTTTTTGCGAAATTGAGGTAATATTGTTTTTTTATTTGCTTGTAGTTTTTTACTTGGTTCTCTTGAAGGTGGTGAATACAAAATAAGGTGTTGGGAGTAAAGACGGAAAAAATCGTATTCTAAAATTTTACTCCATCTCAATAAAGTCTCTGAGTCCAAGCTTTTTGCTTGATACATTTCCTGTATTTCTGCTTCAGTGCATTTCAGGAAATTACATATACGGGATAGTTCTATTCCGCTTTCTGTAACTCTTTTTTCAATCATTTGTCCGATATGGATGTTTTTGAAATTCATTTTTTTATATAAAAAAACCGCAACAGCGTAGCTGCTGCGGAATCATTTGTGTTTTCTATTAGTGTACAATCTTCATAATATCTCCAGTACGGTAGATGGTTCCTGCTTCTAATCCTCCTGCAATTGCAGCTGCATTATCTGCATATTCTGGTACACCGCCTTGCACTTTGATACCGCCTGCAAAACTTAATACCAATTGCTGTTCTTTAGTGCTAGTAGCACCATTACCAATCGCCATGGCATCCCTGTGCGAAGCCGTATTGTTTCTACCTGCGGCAAATGAGAAGTCTCCCGATACGTTATTGAAGCTACCAAAAGCTTGTGCCATATTTCCTGACATATCATTGCGGTATCCAATTACCGCATTATAAGAATAACCAGATACATTATTTTGCGCACCACTTACAAAATGGTCATAACCAGTGGTAATGTTATTATCATAACCAAACGCTACACCACCTCTTGTACTTGCAATATCGTTGAGGGTACCTGTGGCAAAAGCTCCTATGGATGTAGCTGTAGTTGTATTTTCTTTTCCTACTATTAGGGAGAAATTTGCAGCATTGGTATTTAATGTACCAAAGACAGCAGCTGATTCACCATTTGAAGTATTGGTACTACCGGCTATGACACTATATCTTCCACCGCTATTTATCGTATTATTGATACCTAATGCCACTGAACTTACGCTGGTTGTAGTGCCATCGATTTTATTTCCAAAACCTGCCATAAAGACATGGCTTGCATTAGTAGTGTTTGATTGTCCAAAAACAGTACCTGTTCCTCCACCACTAATTATATTTCCCTGTCCACCTACAGCCCATCCTGAAGAAGCATTAACTTGATTATTATATCCGCCAACAATAGAAAATGCGGTTTTTTCAATGATGTTTGTCGAACCATAAATCAAATTGTCGTTGCTAATACTACCTGTTGAGCTGTTCACTTTATTTGAACTACCAAATACGGCAGAATTGGGACCTTGTACAATATTATTAGTCCCTACAGCAATAGAATTAGCACCAACTGGAGACGTGCCATCAACTTCTAATGCACTTGGAATACCTCCACGAATGGAACCTCTTACATCTAATTTTGTGATAGGTTTTGTTGTTAAGTCATTAGGAATTCTACTGGCTATAAGCACATCACCGTTCTGATCAATAAGCATTCTGTTTGCACATGTCGTAGCATTAGGATCACAAGTTCCAAATGTCAAATCAGCAGCCGCGTTTGTTCCATCACCTCTATAAATTGACCGAATGTAAGAACCTTCAAGAATACTGCCATCTGCTTTCATTCCTCTAAAACCTATTTGGGAAAGAAAATCTCCATTTTGTGTAGCAGCTGGGGTAGCAACTGTACCTCTACCTCTTTGGAGATATAGACTAGGTGCACTTGCGTAAGTTCCATTGTTATAGGATTGTATATAGATATCGTCGTCGTTTCCTCCTTTATCATCATTTATAATATGTAAAGCAGTTATCGGATTTTTAGCACCGATTCCTACACGTCCCATTTGATAAATATCCTGTGTATTTTCTGTAGCGGGTTGGTTATTAGCAGCATTGTACCAAGGTTCTGTACTACCTCCAGAAACCGGAGTTGACCAATACAGCTGTGCTGTATCGGATGATGCTCCGTCTGTAGTCAAGACTTGTCCTGCCATACCTTGCTTTGTCGGAAATTTATAGCCACTACTTATTCCTGTTAATGTATCATCAAATAAAAAAGCTATACCCCCACCTACATGACTGTTTCTAATCCGGCTCACACTTGACCCGTCTTGTGAACGAAGTTCCATTTGGTTTGGCTGCAATTGAATATTTGTGATGTCGTCTCCATCTCCTTCCTGTATATATGTAGAGCCCAGCCATTGGTTAAATGTTGAAAATTTAGTAGCTGTCCCACCTAATGTTATGGGTAATTGTCCACCTTCTGTCATTGATATGTGATTGATTCCGAGTGTTTGGTCAGCTGTGGCAATGGTACTGTAATAATCTCCCATATTCCAAACACCGAGAACATTACCTTTGACATGTAAATTTGCCTGTGTTGCAGATCCCGTAAAATCTCCCACACCTACGTTTCCGTTTTGGTAAATGTTCTGATTGTTGTCATTGGCTTTTGTGGTCGTATTTTCTACATACCAAGGTTCTATACCATCTTCTTTTCCAACTTTCACCCAAACGGTACCGTCAAAATAGTAGTAGCCGGCTTGGGTTACGTTAACGGTTTTAGCAGTAGTTGGAGAGGCTGCAGATTTTGCATACACAATCGCACCTAATTGGTCTGCGGTGTAGAGTGCATCTTTAGCAGAAAGTTCGTTACCTTCTAATCGTGGTGCGATGAAGCCGTCGATGCGCTCGGGCATATCGGGCGAAGCAACCACATCAAGTGTGGCTTTTGGTGTTTCTGTATTGATACCGACTTGTGAGTAGGCAAGGGAGCTGATGGTTAATGCTCCTAAAAGAATTATATGTTTTTTCATTTTTTTATTGTTTAAAGTTGTTTAATAATTGTTTTGTTTAAATGTTTTGGATTGGATTACTTGTGTGTCATTCCGACAAAGGAGGAATCTCAAATTCTTCATTTCGCTACACTCTGAATGACAGTGAGATGCTTCCTTCGTCAGCATGACATTGAGATTCCTCGCTTTGCGTTGCGACGCTCTAAATGACACTCTTGTCATTCCGACAAAGGAGGAATCTCAGATTCTTCGCTTCGTTACACTCTGAATGACAGTGAGACGCTTCCTTTGTCAGCATGACATTGAGATTCCTCGTTTCGTTATGCTCTGAATGACAGTGAGATGTTTCGACAAGCTCAGCATGACAAGGGTGGTGGTCGGGTTTTGTGAGTTGTGCTGAAATGGTTGTTTTCGTAATGAATAGTGTTGTCGAAATCAGGTTTTTCTGTATTGTATATATTTTTTTCTATAAAAAAAGTTTGTGCTGTAATCCCCAATTCTTTGTATTGATAGATAACAACTGCCAAAGTGCTTTCAGCTCCTGTAGAGGAGAATTTTTCGGAAATGGGTTGGCTTGTGATTTTGTAAGCGGGTTTTCCTGTTTTTGCTTTTTCGTTTTTTGTTACATGTTTATGTGTACTATCTACATCTAAAACGTTTTGCTTGTGGTGTACAGGTTTTTCTTTAGGAGATGGAGTTGAATTTGCAACGAGTATAATGCTGTTCTCTTTGTAAACGGTTACTGCATTATGATTTCCTACAATTTCTTTTTCCGTATAGATATAGGTGTTTTCACTTATACTTAACGTAGTATTTCCTGAAACGTAAATTTGTGCTGAAACGGAATTGGAAATTACCCAAAGAAAACACACAAAAAGCTTTCCCCAAAATGGAGAAAACTTTTGTGGTTTCCGGTTAAGGTATTTGTGTTTTCAAAATCGTGAGCAAATAAATTTAGGTTGGTTAAATTTTGCTCTGCTAAAGTAGGTACGCAAATGCCTGTATGAAAGACAAACACCTTGGGAATTCTGAATTTCCAAGGTGTTTTAAATGATTTATATTGTTGTTTTATAGTTAATTAGCTATTGTTTTGTGAGAGTGTTTGTGTAAGTTTTTAATCAGAAAAATGAGAATAAAATCATCACTGTATTATCATTTTAAGTCTTGTAAAATGGCTTCTTTCAGGAAAGATGAGGGCGACATCCCTGTAGTATTTTTAAATATTGTAGTAAAAGTATTGTAAGAAGAAAACCCACATACTTCTGCCAAATAGGTTATTTTGTATTTACGAAACTTGGGGTCAGTAGCAATTTTTTTACAGATATAGTCAATCCTTAGCTCATTGATATAGGTATTATAATTTTTATTATAGTGTTTACTGATAACCTCGGAAAGATATTTGGTATTGGTTCCTAATTGAATTGCCAACAGGGAAATGCTGAGCTCTTTGTTGGTGAATTTCTCAGACTTTTCAAATTTTTGAAGTTTTTTGATGAGTTCCTGCTCCGTAGTGTCAGATATAAAACTGGTTTTTGGGGCTTCATCATTTTGATAAATGGGTTGCTTATTGGATTTTTGGTATAGATTTTCCTTCAGAAAATTAATATCGGTAATGGTATTTTTTTCATTTAATTGTAATTCGAGTTTGGAAATGATCTGTTGGTAAAGCAGTTTCTGTTTTTCTTTTTTTCTTTTTAGATAAACGTATAATCCAACTAAAGCAGATAGAGAAAAAGCAATTAAACACCAAATGACAGCAATTCTTGTTTCTGCTTTTTTCTCTGCTTTTTCTCTGTCTTTTTCCAGATTGTTTACAATTACGTCTACCGCTTCCACTTTGTTATAGTCCAACTGCTGGGTTTGCAGCATTTGCAGTTTTTCATATTTCAAAGCTTTCTCTCGATCTCCTCGTTTGGTGTAAAGATTATTTAATATACGATAGAGTTTTAATAACTTGTCTGAATATTTGTCTTTCTCAAAAATAGGTAAAGCGTTCTGAAAATACATTTGAGCTTCTTCCAATTTGTTATTTTGATATGACAATTCGCCTAATGCAAGTTGGGAAATACCATATAATCTAGGTATTTCATTATGGAGATTGGGAATGGCTTCTACTTTCTTTATATAAAATTTTGCCGAATCAAGGTTTCCTTGTTGTGTAAATGTTGCAGAAATATTGTTATTGAGTCCACCATACCGATCAGCATAATTATAAGTATCTAGATTTTCAATCCTTTTTAAAATGGATAACCCTTTTTTATAATTTTCTATAGCTTCCGGATATTTTTTCTGTTTCTTTTTTATGCTCCCCAATTGGTTGTAAGCATCTAAAATCAATAAATTACGATCTTTTTCGTTATTCAAACCTTTGGCTAATTCAATCTGTTTGAGTGTAAGTTCCTCCGATTTTGTAAGTGCATCAATAAGAAAATAGGCATAAGCACGATACGAATTAAGGTCTGCGTGTAAGAGCTTATCATCTACATTTTCTGCTTCTTCTGCAGCCTTGTCTATAAAAACAATCATATTGTTGTAATCTCCCTGTATTCTGTACACTTCAGAAACAAATATTAATAGATCGGCTCTATTGCTTGCATCTTTTTCTATTTTGTAATCTTTTTGCCAACGATTGAGGATTTCATTGGGGTTATCTTTAAATAAATTAGAATAATTTTTATAATTGAACTGCCCAAAACCTAAACTAAATAATAATAGAAATGCGCAGGCATTTAATTGCTTTTTTTTCAATATTCCGAAAACTCCAGAAAATAAATTTTTAAATTTTCCGAGTTTAGAAGTTTTAAATGAATAGTAGCATTTTGTCATATTTAGTTTAGGTTATATATAAAACGAAAATACGAAAATATAGTGTGAATTAAAAGAAGCAGGAAAATCAGTTTTTTTTGCAAGTGTACTGAATGTGTATTGGAAAAAAGCGGTTGGAAAAAGAATGAATTTTAGTGAGAGAATTCTTATTTGGAAAGTCTCAGCATTAAATATACATGATGCTTGGGTTCTTTTTCAAATCTAAAAGTTTCTGTTTCACAATTCAAATTTAGGTATTAGATGTCCATGTTTTATTGAAAACTTACAATTCTTTAAGATTACTCCTTCAATAATCTGTAGTTACTGCTAGTTTTGTATTATTTTGGAATAATCAAAAAACAAATGAAAAATAGAAAATAAAGAACGATCTTTTTTCTTGTGTTCTGATAAATACGATGCATCAAAACCATTTTTAATCATTAGATTTTCTAGCTGTTTAATAGTTTCAATATCCGAATTTGAAGAAAGTTTTTGATTTATTTTTCCGAATAGCATTATATGAGTTAAAGAAGGATTTTGTATAATTCCTTTCAGTAAATTTTTTTGTGTCTGTAACATATTCCGTAACTGATGAAGATGTTAATCTTTTGCATTCAATTGCAAAATATGGTTTGGTGTTTTTACCCCACGAATTTTTTTGTGCTTTATCTATGATATGAATATCAATAGGATCATTATGTAATTTATCATCTACCAAACCCCTGTACTCCTCAGAAACTTCCTTATTAACTGTAAAATGATCTGTTTCATGTTCAAACAAACAAAGCTCATTTTCAAGATAATCATCAACTAAACGGTTTCTTAAATAATCCTCTTTTTTTATTTCACAAATATTTAACATTCCCTCACACAACCATTCACCCAACTTTCGCATCTTACTAATAGAAAAACAAATAAAATCAAATTAGTATGAAACTTAGAAAAGTATTTAGCGTTTTAGCATTATTAATGGTTATGGTAACATTCGCACAAAAAAATATGAAAATAGATTATTCAATGTATCCAAAAGCAAAAGATGGATATGAACAGAAAATTATCACTTTAAAACCACAAGCCAATGAAGAAAACTATTTAGTTGAAATATTTGCTGGGAAAAAAACAAAGGTTGATTCTTGTAATCAATTTTTCTTAAGTGGAAGTTTTGATCAAAAAACTGTTGATAGTTGGGGTTATGATTATTTTAATTTCGAAACTGATGGAAATATAGCAGGAACTTTAATGGGATGTTTTGACAATAAATCTGTCGAAAAAATTGTACACGCTCAATCTTTGCAGACGCGTTACAATAGCAAATTACCAATCGTAGTTTACGTACCAAAAGGCTATACATTAGAATATAGAATTTGGAAAGCAGATGAAAAACTTAACATAGTTAAGTAATATTTATAGTTGTTAATTGAAAAAGCTCGAGAAATTCTCGAGCTTTTATATTTTAATGAAATACTAATTGCGTAATCGTGTAAATAACCAAACCAACAAGTCCACCAACCAACGTCCCGTTAATCCGAATAAATTGCAAATCTTTTCCAACTTCCAATTCTAGCTTTTCGCTCAATTCTTTTCCTTCCCATTTATCAACCGTATTACTAATCAAGCTTTCCACTTCTTTGACATTTCGTAAAATCATACGGTAAATAAAATGACGCACCCAACCATTAATCTTATCAATCATTTCTTGGTTATCGTTCAAATTTTCGGTTAACTTTTTAATGTTTTTCTTAATGTAAACTTGCATTGCAGAATTTTCATCATCAAAACTTTCGGTCAGATTTTGTTTAATCGCCAACCACAAATCCAAAGCATAATCATTCAATCGTTCTTTTGTGATAAAATCATCTCGAAGCGATTCTAACCTAAATTTCCAATCGGGAGATTCTTTTATATTCTGAATGTTTTCTCGGATAATTCGTTCGATATTATGACGAACTGGATGTTCTTTATCTTCTTCAACCTCATCCAAAAAACTCACCACGCCTTCTACTACTCCTTTCGATATTTTTTTACCAGCAAAAAATGAAATCACAGGATGTTTTTCGTTTAATTTATCTTTAATAATCAAATCACTTTCTAAGATATATTCTTTTGCTTTTGGAATAATTGCTTCTAAAATTTCGTCGTGTTTTTCCTTTTCTAAAATATACTCTAAACTTGATGATACTAATTCAGGTAAATCAAATTGTTTTAAAATTTCATCACCTTTCAAGGTTATAAAATCAACGACATCTTTATCATCTAAGTCTTTGACAATTTTCTTGGAGAAATTAATCAACTCTTCTTGCAACATTTCTTGATTCGTAGGTTTATTCAACCAATCTGCTGCGTATTTTACAACTTCTAATTTCTCGATATATGGACGAATTGTAGATGGCGTCAAAAAATTCTCAGTTACAAACTGTCCCAAATTATCTCCGATTGCATTTTTACTATTTTCAATCAGATTTGTATGCGGAATTTTAAGTCCAAGCGGATATTTGAACAAAGCTGTAACCGCAAACCAATCGGCAAGCGCACCAACCATCGCTGCTTCGGCAAATGCTTCCACATATCCGATCCATTTCACAGGTGAATGTTGACTTAGATAAACCATCAAAAAGTAAATAAAAGCCATCAAAATGAATAATCCTGTCGCAATAGCTTTATGTTTTTTGAGGTTTTGTATTTTCTGAAGTTCCGTCATAAAAGTGTTTTGAAAATTTGTTGCAAAAATTTAGCCAATCAAAAAAGCGGAGAATTCTCCGCTCAAATTTTTGTGTTTTTGATTTATTTACTTTCCTGAAAAACCAATAATGCAACATTTGCACTCGATAATAATCGTTGGCTATGATTGATTGTAAATAATCTTTCGAAAGACGATAATTCACGGTGAACAACACCTAAAACATCGATGTTGTTTTTTGTACAATAATTGATTAAACCATCTTCTACATCTTTACTCGGTTCAATTGTAATCATCGCTTCAGGATATTCTTCTTCCCATTCTTTTTTCACGCTTAACATTTGTGGAGTAATCGATTTATCATCAACATGTACAATGTTCAACAATTTATCGTAACGTTTTGTCACTTCTTCCATTTGCGATAAAGCTTTTGCTTCTTTTTGATTGAACAATGTAGCGTAAGCAAAATTTCTTTCTTCTTTAAATTTTACATTATTTGGAACAACCAACACAGGTGCAGGCGAATTGTTAATGACATTTACCGTGTTAGAACCAAAAAACTTTTTGCCTAAACTATTTTGTCCATTCGTTCCCATCACCACGTATTGTATATCTTCTTTGTTGATAATATCCAAAATCATCAACAACAAATCGCCAACAACCAAAGAACTCTCTATTTTAACGTGTTCAAGATTATTTTCTTTTGCAATATTTTTAAGTTTATTGATATAATTTTCGAAGTTTTCTTCTGTAACTTCAAGATAATTTTTAAGATTTGATTGTACCGAGACTAACTTAATATTAGTTTTGAGAACTTTTGCAAGGTTTAACGCATACAAAAAAGCATTGTTCGCTGTTTCCGAAAAATCGGTTGGAAATAATATTTTAGCCATAATAATTAAATTCTAGAATAGATTGTTCTATAAATTTACAACTAAAATTTAGGTAAAGCCACAAAAAAAGTCTTGATTTCTCAAGACTTATCTATTTTTTAACCGTTTTTAATAACCAAAACGACGCAAATCATTCTCTTTGCTTCTCCAGTCTTTTCGCACTTTCACGAAAAGTTTCAAGAATACTTTTTTATCAAAGAATTTCTCTAACTCTTCTCTTGCTTCTTTTCCTACTTTCGATAAAGACTCTCCTTTATGTCCAATAATAATTCCTTTCTGAGAGTCACGCTCAACAAAAATTTCAGCTTCGATAGAAATTAAATTCAAATCTTCTTTGAAACGTTCTGTTACTACCTCAACAGAATATGGAATCTCTTTTTGATAGTTTAATAAAATCTTTTCGCGAATTACTTCATTTACAATAAAACGCTCCGAACGGTCTGTTAATTGATCTTCTGGATAATATTGCGGACCTTCTGGAATAATTGCTTTGATCTTATTAATCAACAAATCTACATTCACGTTTTCTTTTGCCGAAATAGGTAAAATCTCTGCTTTTGGTAATAATTCGTGCCAATATTCTACTGCTTCATTTAATCGATCTGGCGTAGCTGTATCAATTTTATTCAATAATAAAATAATTGGTGTAGATGTTTTTTGCAGACGTTCGAAAACTTGTTCATTTTTCAATCGTTTTTCTCCAATTTCTACAACATAAAGAATCACATCAGCATCCACCAACGATTCATTTACTGCATCCATCATTTTTGTTTGCAGTTCATAAGCAGGATCCAAAACACCAGGCGTATCCGAAAATACAATCTGATAATCTTCTCCTGTTAAAATACCTTTGATACGATGACGTGTAGTTTGCGCTTTGTGTGTTGCGATAACCAAACGCTCTTTCATCAACATATTCATCAAAGTAGATTTTCCAACATTTGGATTTCCTATGATATTTACAAAACCGGATTTAAATTTCTTTTCGTCTGACATTCTGCAAATTTAGTGATTTCTATAATATTATTTCAGATTAATATGTTGAAGAAAAGATTAATATTCTAATCCAATTTTAATTTCATAAAATTGATTTTGGTCTGTATTTTGAATAATTCTAATTAAGTTCAAAAAAATATGACGAAAGTTATGGTTTATTGAAAAATATGATTAATTTCATACATGTGTTATGGAAGATTAAATTAACCAAAATTTAAAAAAATGATGAAAGCAGAACTTATCGAAAAAGAAGAAGTAAGAAACTATAAATTTTTAGACGCGCCAAAAGACGAAGTAACGGTAGAGGCAAACAAATTGAATGGTGCAGTAAGATTAGGAAACGAATTCAAATCGAAAGCATATATTACATTTCAAACAGATCAAGGTCCTAAGAAAATTGAGACGACTGTTTGGTCTGTTACGGATAAATTTTTACAAATTAAGAATGGAGTTTTGATTCCGTTAAAATCTTTAATTGATATTCAATACTAAAAATTGTTTATTGCTTAAATTAAAAAAGGGATACGACGATGTCGTATCCCTTTTTTAATTAATTATTTTTGTTGGATTCTTTCAACAATCTAATTAACTCTGCACGTATAGCAGCTTTATCATTACTTTTCGGGAAATCTCCTATAAAAAATGTTTGTTGCGGAACTTCATAAGGTTCTAATTCACTTTTTGGAATATCAACATGTTCAGCAAATCGACTTTCTATTACCAAAGAAATTACATCTTCTGTAGATCCTTTTTTCGGAAAAGCAATCACAATAAAGTTATAATCGATATATGGTTTTAATTTTTCTTCAATCAATTCTAAATTCACCACATCTTTCCCATTC
>NZ_JAOCHX010000007.1:0-80338 GCF_029843245.1 Empedobacter sp. GD03739
TTATATATATATCTAAGAGACATTGAAAAATTATCATCATGAAATTTATTAATTTAATATTTTATAAGATATAATTTTGGTATAAATATAAAGTTTAAGTTAAAAATGTAACTTTATAGCAATAGTTCTTAAAGTTATCCCGAGATTGTATCCGATAGCAGATTCTAACTCTGTTATCTAAAATATATATGACAAATCACTTTATAGGAATAGGAAAATATATTCCAACTGAAAAAATATCAAATCATTTTTTTGAAGAACATCAATTTTTTAATGAACAAGGAGAAATTTTAGATCAAAATAATACTACTATTTCCCATAAATTAAAACAAATAACAGGAATAGAAGAGCGTCGATATGCTAGAAAAGATCAAGTAACATCAGACTTAGGTTATATGGCAGCGGCTTCAGCCATCACAAATGCAAATATCGATGCAGAAACTATTGATTATATTATATTCGCTCATAATTTTGGAGATGTAAAACACGATACGATTCAGTCTGATATGGTGCCAAGTCTTGCTGCAAGAGTAAAAAATTTATTGAAAATTCAGAATCCTTATTGTGTTGCTTACGATGTTATTTTTGGTTGTCCTGGCTGGGTAGAAGGTGTTATACAAGCTAATGCATTTATAAAAGCTGGATTAGCAAAAAGATGTTTGGTAATTGGTGCTGAAACACTTTCGAGAGTAGTAGATGAACACGACCGAGATACAATGATATATGCAGATGGCGCTGGTGCAGCAATATTAGAAGCTTCTACAAACAATAAAGGAATACAAGCCCATTTATCTGCCTCTTATGCAAACGAAGAAAAAGATTATCTGTTTTTTGGAAAATCGTATAATTAAGAAAAATGTCCGAATACCAAATACATCAAAATGTATGGTAGAAAAATCTATGAGTTTGCTTTATCCAAAGTACCTTTAGCAATGAAAAAATGTGTTGATGATAGCTCATATAACATTCACGATATTAGTAAAATAGTGATTCATCAAGCCAACGAAAAAATGGACGAAGCAATCGTAAAACGCTTTTATAGTTTATATGATCAAGATGTGCCAAAAAATATTATGCCAATGAATATTCATAAACTTGGCAATAGTAGTGTGGCAACAATTCCAATTCTTTTGAAAATGATTATGGATAATGATTTAGAAAATCACCAGATAAATGAAGGCGATGTGGTATTATTTGCATCTGTTGGCGCAGGCATGAATATAAACACGTTTATTTACCAATTTTAACGATATCAATCATGATAAGTTCTAATCACAATTAGATTAGAACTTTTTATCATATAGAATTCTCTAGAAATTAATACCATTTAATTCATTAAAACTTATTACCTTTGCAACGTACTTAAGAAGATATTTTGTCTTAATAGTTTACAATTGTATTCTTTATTTTACTTTTTTTAATTCACTAATTGACCTAGTCAATATAATTTTAACTTCTGTTTTCTAAAACGTATACTTGTAAGTTTTACTACATTATAATATAAATGTTGTCGGATAATTAATTCATGTTTTCTTAGGTTTTATCAGTATTAAAAACAAAAAATCTATACAAACATTTATGGCAGATTCTACATCTAAAAAAGAAAATAGCAAAAAGAAAGCTTTAAAAAAATTAGAAAAATTAAACAAAAGAGAGAATAGAAAAGAGAATAACAACAAAGGAAAATCATTAGAAGATATGATTGTCTATGTTGATGTACTTGGTAATTTTACAGATGTACCACCTCATTTACAAGACAAAGAAGCCGATTTGCTGAATAATAAAAGATTTGAATCTGATAACAGAGATGTTTTTATAGAAGGTATGGTTGATATCTACAACGATTCAAAAGGTTTTGGTTTTATTAAAGTACCAGCTTCTAACGATAAAATCTTCTTCCATTTCAAAGAATCAAAAGAATTACTTAAAGTAGGAGATCAAGTACAGTTCAAAAAAGAAATGTCTGAAAAAGGATTCAGAGCAATTCAAATATCAAAAAAATAAATTAATTAAATATACAACTATGCAAGAAGGAACAGTAAAATTCTTCAATGAATCAAAAGGTTTTGGTTTTATCTCTAACGCAAACGGAGGTGAAGATGTTTTTGTACATGTTTCTGGATTAATTGACAAAGTAAATGAAAATGATCAAGTTACTTTTGATATTGAAAAAGGAAAAAAAGGTCTTATGGCTGTCAATGTAAAAATAAAATAAAAAAAGAATCCTTATATAAGGATTCTTTTTTTTGAACTATATTTAATTTCTAAAAGAGTATTTATGTACACAATATTACATAATTCGCGTTGCGGAAAAAGTAGAGATGCAGTAAAGGTTTTGGAAGAGTCTGGAAAAGATTTTGAAATAAGAGAATATTTGAAAGAGCCTTTGACGAAAGATGAATTGAGAACTATTTTAACAAGACTAAATCTAAAACCAATTGATATAGTAAGGACAAATGAAGAAGATTGGAAAATAAATTTTAAAGGAAAAGAACTTTCTGATGATGAAGTTTTGAATGCTTTGGTTGAATATCCAAAATTGATTCAACGTCCAATAGTGACAGATGAAAAAAGTGGAGTAGTAGGTCGTCCAAAAGAATTGGTAGAAAATTTTATTAAATAAAAATGGTTTGATAATTGTAAGTATTTCTAAGACTAAACATAAAAAGCTATGAAAATTTTAGATGCATTAACAAAAAATCAAACGGAGAAAGGAACTAAAATAGGTTTATTAACAACAGCCGCTACAACGGGAGTAACGGTAGCTAAATTTTTAGGAAAACGTTCAATATATGGAATAATTGGTGGAGTAGCCGTAACATTGGCTGCAGAATATATCCGAAAAAAATATGAAAAGAAAGTTGAAGCTGAAAACGAAACTATTTTAGAGAATAAATAAAAAAAGAGTTTTGAAAAAAACTCTTTTTTGTATTATATATTTTTGTTTTGTTCTTCTGCATCACCAACCATATTTCGAACAATTCCTGGATTCGAATGTTTTTTCTTCATTTTCAAATTCAAGAATTCGACTAAAACAGAGAAGCCCATGGCAAAATAAATGTATCCTTTCGAAATGTGTTGATCAAACCCTTCTGCTAATAACGAAACGCCGATTAATAATAAGAATGATAAAGCCAACATTTTAACCGTTGGATGATCGTTCACAAATTTAGAAACCGCACTTGCTGAAAGCATCATAACTGCAACAGCAATAATTACAGCCGCAATCATAACTTCAATATGTTCTGCCATACCAACTGCTGTAATTACAGAATCTAATGAGAAAACAATATCTAAAATTAAGATTTGTACGATAGTTCCTGCAAAAGAATGGACTTTCACTTTTCCTCCAGTTTCTTCAACACCTTCTATTTTGTGGTGAATTTCTACAGTCGATTTATAAATCAAGAATAATCCTCCGATTAATAAAATCAAATCTCGACCAGAGATTGCTAATTTTTCTAACCATTCGGTTGAAGTAATGCCAATCCATTCGCCAATATTGAATAGAGGAGTGGTAAGACTCATGACCCAACTTAATGAGAATAAAAGGATCACACGTGTAAACATGGCTAAAAATAAACCAAGCTGTTGTGCTTTCTTTTGTTGATGTGCAGGCAATTTTCCTGACAAAATAGAAATAAAAACAATATTATCAATTCCTAAAACGATTTCTAACATTGTTAATGTAAATAATGCAACTAATGCATCTGGTTGTAAAAAAATACTAAAATCCATCGATTAATTTTGAAGTTTCGAAAATACAACGAAGAATAAGAATTAAAGTTTGAGTAATAATTATTTGATGTTAATTTAACATTAAAACTTTTACAAAATTATTTACAGATTAAAGATTAAATCAATCAAATCGTTTTAACAATATAGAATTAAACTTTACTTTTGCGAAAAAGACTTAGAATGATTTCAAAAGTTCAACTTCGGTTGCAGTTTCTCGTACTTCTTTGGGGATTTACAGGAGTTTTCGGAAAATTAGTTACAATGAGTGCGTTGCCAATGGTTTGGTATCGTGTTCTTATTGGGGCTATTGCTGTTTTTATATATATGAAATTCAGAAAAATGGATTTCAAAGTAACTAGAAACGAATTGTTGAGATTACTTGCTATCGGTGGAATTGTAGGAATACATTGGTTTACATTTTATTTGTCGATTAAACTTTCTAATATCTCAATTGCGTTGAGTACGTTGTCGATGGGCGCACTTTTTAGTGCGATTTTAGAACCTATTTTTTTTAAACGAAAAATTAATCTGCTCGAAATAATTCTTGCTATAATCGTTTCCACTTGTGTAGCTGTTATTTTTAATGCATCACCAGAAGATTATAAATTGGGAATTATCATTGGTATTTTGTGTAGTTTTCTATCGGCATTGTTTGCAGTGCTTAATTCGAGATTACCAAAGTCAATCAAACCAACTAAAGTTACTTTATACGAAATGATTGGTGGAGTTATCACACTTTCGATGGTAATGATTCTTTTTCAGCCAGAAGCTATTTCTGAAGTTGTAAATATAAGTTGGTCAAACTTAGGATGGTTGACTTTGCTTGGTGTCATTTTTACAGCTTTTGCACAAATAGAATCAGTTGATTTGCTGAAACATGTTAGTGCTTTTACGTTGATGTTGAACGTAAATTTAGAACCAGTTTATGGCATCATTTTGGCAAGTCTTATTTTTGGAGATTCAGAACATATGAATCCTATATTTTATATTGCTACAGGGGTAATGGTACTTTCTATCATTATGAACGGAATATTAAAAACAAGATTTTCTAAATAATTTATTGTCAAAAAGACGCATTTGTTTTAAAGAATGCTTATCATTTAATATCTTTGCTTCAATTGAAAAGTAAACCATAATCACATGATACACTCTATTATTACAGGTGTTGGGCATTATGTTCCCGAAAGAGTTGTTACAAACTTTGATTTAGCTGAAGTGATGGATACCAATGACGAATGGATTCAGGAACGTACAGGGATTGTCGAAAGAAGACATATCGAGCCAGGTTCTAAGATTTCGTCTACAGATTTGGGAGTTATTGCGGCTAAAAATGCGTTAGAAGATGCAGGAATCACTGCTCAAGATATTGATTTTATATTATTTGCGACTTTATCTCCCGATTATTATTTTCCTGGAAATGGTGTATTGGTGCAAAAAGAGTTAGGTTGTCGTACAATTGGGGCAATGGATATTCGTAACCAGTGTTCTGGCTTTGTATATGCGTTATCAACGGCTGATGCTTTTATAAAAGCAGGAGTTTACAAAAATATTTTGGTGATTGGAGCAGAAGTGCACTCATTCGGATTGGATATGTCGGATGAAGGTCGTGGCGTTTCAGTAATTTTTGGAGATGGAGCAGGAGCAGTAATTGTTTCTGCATCGGAAGAAGAAGGACGTGGAATTTTATCGACTAATTTACATTCAGAAGGAGAATTTGCCGAAGAGTTAGCAGTTACTTTCCCAGGAACAAAAACAGGTTGGTCGGATGAATTATTGAAAGAAGGTAATACGTTAACTAAAAAAGAGATTTATCCATATATGAATGGAAACTATGTTTTCAAGCATGCGGTAACTCGTTTTCCAGAATCAATTATCGAAGCTTTATCGGCTGCGAATAAAAAGCCAGAAGATTTAGATTTATTTATTCCGCATCAGGCGAATTTGCGTATTTCTCAATTTGTACAAAAACAATTGGGATTACCAGATGAGAAAGTTTATAACAACATTATGCGTTACGGAAATACTACGGCAGCATCTATTCCGATTGCATTGAGTGAAGCAAAACAAGAAGGTAAAATCAAAAAAGGTGACTTAGTAATGATGACTGCTTTTGGAGCAGGATTTACATGGGGGTCTGTTTTGATGAACTGGTAAGTATAAGTTTGAATTTAGATTTACGAATTTAGAATATAGAAAAAACCTTCACTTTTTAGTGAGGGTTTTTTGGTTATATTTGATTGATTTAAAAAATTATTAATGAAATATTTATTGATTCTCATAATTGGTTTAATGAGTTGTTCGCAACATAAAATATCAAAAAATGTAAAGGATCAAGATTATATCTTTTTTCTCCATAATAAATATTTAGAAACGCATAACGATGGAGATTATGATACAGTCTATAAAACTAAAATTGAGTATTCTAAAGTTTTGAATTCATTCAAGAAAGACGGTTTTATTGTGATTAGTGAGAAAAGAAAGCCGAAAACAGACGGAATAAAATATGCAAAAAAGGTTGTTAATCAAATTGATAGTTTGATTAATACAGGTGTTAAACCTAATCATATTACGGTTGTAGGAACTTCGAAAGGTGGTTACATAGCGCAATATGTATCAACTTTTAAAAATAATCCTCAAATCAACTATGTATTTATTGGTTCGTTTCAAGAAAGTGATTTAGAAGAAATGCCTGATATAAAATTTTCTGGAAATGTTTTAACCATTTACGAGAAGTCTGATGTCTTTGGTGTTTCAGCTATAAAACGTAAAGAAAATTCAACCAATAAAATCAATCATTTCAAAGAAATTGAATTAAATAATGGCTTAAAACATGGTTTTCTTTATAAAGCTCTTGATGAATGGATTGAACCAAGTAAAAAATGGGCGAGGAGAAATTATGATTTTAAATAAATGATTCACTAATAATTTTCCCTAAAAATCAATCGAACTGACAATTTTTATTCAATCTGTATAAGAAATATCTTATACAAAAAAAGGTTAGACTCTAAAAAAATAGAATCTAACCCAAGTTTATTTTGTTACTTAAATACTATAAGAAATGGTGATATTAAGATTTCCTTACTTCAATTTTTTAGCAACATACATTTTTTCTGCTAATTGAACAGCTTTGTACGCATCAACAACACCGCCTGTTACAGAAATATCTGTTAAAGCAGGATTTTTGTTGACAGATTCTAACAATATTTGTTTGATATCTGTTGCAGTTAATTTAGGATAATGTGCCCAAACCAAAGCCGCAACTCCTGCTACAACTGGAGAAGCCATAGAAGTTCCGCTTTCATTTTTGTATTCCCCATCTTTATTAGGAACAGTAGAATATATTTCATTTCCTGGCGCAAAAACATCTACAGACTTTTTACCAAAATTAGAGAAACTTGCTCTTAAATTGTCATTATCCATTGTATTTGCTCCAACTGTAATTACGTTTTTAGAAACTTCTACACCTTTGTCATCATAAACGGTAGGGAAGTGAATTTCGTCATCAATATTTACGTTTTCATTTCCTGCAGCTTTAATCAATAAAAGACCTTTTTTCTCAGCATATTTAAATGCATCCCAAACAATTTGTTTATCTGGAGAATAAGCTTTTCCAAAAGACATATTTAAGATTTTTGCTCCATTATCTGCTGCATAACGAATGGCATTCGCAACATCTTTATCGCGTTCGTCTCCATTTGGAACTGTACGAACTGACATGATTTTTACATAACCATTTCCAGCGATTCCATCCATTCCAATTCCGTTACCAGATTTTGCTGCAATAATTCCAGAAACGTGTGTTCCGTGCATAGAATCAGGACCATCTACATCATTATTTCCGTAAAAGCGTTCTGATTTATCAGCATAATTATCACCAACAATTGGACGAGGATCTAATTCTGTATTCAAGTTAATTTCAACTTGTTCTTTGTAATATTTTGTTCCTTCTGAAATTTCATTTCCAACTTCTGTTAAGAAATCTTTCATTGATTTTCCTTCCCAAGCTTCTTTCGGAACCATACCAAAAATAATCATCCCTTGTTGTGCTTCTTTAGAAAGAGGTTTAAAAGACATCATATTTTTTTCATTCAACTCTTTTTCGCCCCATTCTTTAATCAAAGCAGGAAATGCAACTGAGAAAATATCATTCATCTGCACATATTGCGCTGCATTTTGTTTTGCTTCGGCTAATTTATTTTCGAACTCAGGTTTTATTTTTTGATATTCTTCAAATTCTTTTGGGAATTTTGTTTTGTTAGAAGCTGCATCTTTACTTTTTTCGAATAAATCGCGGTATTTTACAAAAAGACGTGTTAACTCTAATGTATCTCCATCAACATTTTTACCATCTTTTCCTCCAATAAAATTCCAACCGTGAATATCATCAACATAACCATTCTTGTCATCATCAATTCCATTTCCAGCAATTTCTTTGGTGTTTGTCCAAATATTATCTTTTAAATCTGGATGAGTAATCTCAACTCCAGAATCTAAAACACCAACAATTAACTGTGAAGGTTTACGTTTTTTTGATTCTAAAAATTGTAAAGCTTTTTGAGTATTTACACCATAAACACCACTTTCTTCGAAAGATTCGTGTTGCCAATATTTTTGATCAACTTTAGGCAATGGTAGAGCAGTTGTCGTTTCTTGTGCGAACGATGCCACACCAACAAACATGGCAACTGATATACTTAATAAGAATTTTTTCATAATTGATTTATCTATATGTCGAGAAACAACCGAAATTGTTACATCTAAAATTATCTCGAGTTTAAACGCAAAAAAGGCTCCAAAATTTGAAGCCTTTTTATAATGTTGTGTTAAATTTAAAATTATTTCAATTTACGTTGTTTGTAAATTTCTTCAGCTTTTTGTACAGCTTTGTAAGAATCTACAACACCTCCAGCAACAGAAATCTCTTTTAATTGCTCATTTTTATTAACTGTTTCCATTAAGATATTACGAATATCTTCTGCAGTTAATTTTGGATAATGTGACCAAACCAATGCTGCAACACCAGCAACAGCAGGTGAAGCCATAGAAGTTCCGTTTAAGAAACGATATTGATCAACCCCTGGATATGTTGCATAAATCTCTTGTCCTGGTCCAAAAACATCTACCGATTTTTTACCATAGTTAGAGAAACGAGCTTTTAAAGCATTTGGATCTTTAGTAGAAGCACCAACCGTAAGAACAGATTTAGAAACAACATTTCCATTTCTGAAATTAGTTGGATAATGTACATGAACATCAATATCTTCGTTGCTATTTCCAGCCGCTTTAACGATTAAAACACCTTTATCAGAAGCATATTTGAACGCATCCCAAACTAAATCTGCATCAGGAGAATAAGGTTTTCCGAAAGACATATTCAAGATTTTTGCTCCATTGTCAACTGCGTAGTAAATTGCATTTGCAACATCTTTATCGCGTTCGTCTCCATTTGGAACTGTACGAACCGACATAATTTTTACATTATTTCCTCCAGTCGTTCCTTCAGAACCGATATTATTTCCTCTTACAGCACCGATAATTCCAGCAACGTGAGTTCCGTGAGAAGACTCAGGTCCGTTAGAATCTCCGTTTCCATAAAAACGCTCTTTCTTATCATTTGGATTGTCAACATCTTTACGATCAACCAAATCTAAATTTAAGTGAGAAGATAAAGCATCTCCCTTCGCAGCACGACGAGCAGCTCCTAAATAGGTATTCGAAACTTCTTTCATCGTTTTCCCAACCCATTGCTCTTCTTTCAATTCACCAAAAATCCATAAAGCTTCTAAGATTTGAGAATCTGTTGGTTGGTAATTTTTTAAAATATCTTTAGTTAATTTAGTATCTCCAAATTCAAGAACCATTTTATTTACACCACCTTCAACTGCATTCAATTTAGATTGAGCAACTTGTTGGTTATATTTTGCTTTTCCTACAGCGCTTAAATATTCTTTTTCAATTTTTTGAAATTCAGCATATTCAGTAGGATTTTTTACAATAGCTTCATGATTTTTCTTTTGATCGAAAGTTGCGTATTTAGATGATAAAGCTTTGTAAACACGTGTTAATTCAGTGGTATCATCATTGTAATTGATTCCTTTTGCTGTTCCTAAAAAAGACCATCCATGTACGTCATCAATGTAACCATTTTTGTCATCATCGATTCCGTTTCCTGGAATTTCTTTTGGATTTGACCACATATTTGCTTTCAAATCTTCGTGGAAATTTTCAACACCACTGTCTAAAACTCCTACAATAATTGTATTAGCTTTTCTTTTGTTGTCTTTTAAGAATTGTAAAGCTTGATCAGTATTTACACCATAAACACCTGTTTGTTCTACACCTGCATGATACCATTTTTCTTTTGGTACCTCTGTTGTTTGTGCTTGAGCAAACCCTAATGTAAAGGCAAATCCTAAAGCAATAAATAATTTTCTCATGTTGTTATTTTATTAAGTTTTTTAAATATACTGCGGCACTTGGTCCTTCGCTAAAAAGTAAATCTAAGATACTCAAACCTTCTATAAACTCAAATTTATCATCAAAAACTTGTGCATATTCTGGTAAGTTATATTGAGGTGCTTTTTTAGCAGAAAATTGATTTCTGAAATCATTTTCAGGATTCAGATCTTGATAGGTTTCAGTTTTAGAAATATCCAAATCTAAGCTTAATTTCTTGTTGATGAAATCAATTGTTTTTAGATTAAAATCTAAAAGAAATTTCTCTTTTTGTTCTAAAATTGGAATAATTTCATCTTCATAATATTCAAAATATGGAGAACTTTGATAAGCTGATTTTAACGATTTGATGTGTTCTTTTTGCCAATCATATTCATAAGAAGGTTGCAAATCTTTGAACAAACGTGTTCCGTTGTGTAAAATTGGAATATTCAACATTAATTTACCATTTGCGCCCAAAATATACATGCGGTTACGGTAAGTTTGCTTTTGAAAATTTTCTTGAACTTCGATATCCAAAGTTTGGCTTTTTACCATTTCTGCATAGTAATCAATCGGTCCAAAATAAAAAGCTGCAAACGTATTTTTCATTCTATTATTTTATATGGAAATGTGCATTACAAGTAGCTTATAATGCACATTTATAGTGTTGTTAATTTTATAATTTAGAGGATTTTAATCACTCTTTTTATTAATATTTGTTCTTCTTTTTCTCTTTACGAGCTTTTACAATATCATATCCAATCCAACCAATTAAGGCAATTAGAACATAAATTCCGTAAGAAGTTTTGTCAGGATTATCATTATTAATTGATGTAAAGAAACGATTCCAAATAAATTTCTTAGGAGCAGCAGGCTCGAACATTCCGTTCATATTTGCCCAAATCATAATTGGACGACCAATAATATGATCTTCTCCAACATAACCAAAGAAACGTGCATCTAATGATTGATTTCTGTTATCACCAACCATAAAATAGTAATTTTGTTTGATTTCGTATTTATTTGTTTTTTGATCATTGATAAATACATCAAACTTACCGTTTGTAGAATCAACTCTTAATGTATTGTTTTCATAGCGACGAATAATGTTAATATATTGCGCTAAAGTCTCTTTGTTAACATCAACTACATCACCTTTTTTCGGAATGTATAAAGGTCCGTATTGATCAGGATTCCAGTTTTTGTTTACTGGAAAAATAGTGTTTGTACTATCAATTTTTCCATTTACAATATGTTCCGTTTTTTCACCTACAGGTTGTAAAATAGGTTCAACAGAAACTACATTTGCATTAGATTTCATTGCTGTAACATGAGCATCAGTCAAAGCTGCAAATTGATAAATAAATGTTCCGTCACCTTGTTTTGCAGCATTATAATCTGTACTTATGATTCCGAAATTATCGTATAATAATTTATCACTGAAAGGAGTTTTTACAACAACTGTATAAGCATGCTGAACTTGTGCATCTTTTTTCGGAATGAATTTTTTATCGTTTACATATAAAACTCCATTACGAATCTGTACAGTTTCTCCTGGTAAACCAACTAAACGTTTTACATAAGCATCTTTACGATCGATCGCATTGTAAATAGAATCTGTAGGATAGTTGAAGACAACAATATCATTCGATTTTAAATCTCTCCAACCTGGAATACGCATATAAGGTAGGCGAGCTTTGTCGATAAAACCATCTCGGTAAATAAATTCTGAGAATGGAATTCCGATTGGTGTCATAGGAACACGCGCTCCATGACTTACTTTTTCTACAAATAAAGCATCACCAATTTTGATTGTATTTTCCATCGATCCTGTTGGAACAATCATTGGTTGAATAAACCAGTTATGAACCAAAGTTGCTAAAACAAGGGCAAAAATTAAGGAAGAAACAAATGTTGGTTTGCGTTTTTCTGGACCTAAATATTTTGGATTATCAGAATAATTAACCGCAAAAATGTATAAACCTAAAGTCAAAACCATAATGACTTTGTCTTTTGTTTCAATTTTTCCGTAAGAATCTCCTAAATCAACAAAGAATACTAACCAAAAAATAGGACCAACAATTGGCAAATAAAATAGAATAATCCACCATTTTGGACGATGGATAATTTCTAAACCTTTCCAGATATTTAGAAAAGGAATATAAGCTTGAATTGCTTGCTTTCCAGCATTTTTATATAATTTCCAAGTTGCAGCTCCAAAGATTATATTGGCAATAATAAAACCAATTAACCAGTAAATTAGTACATGCATAAGTTTTTGATATTTAGTATTTTAATTTAGTTCAGTTCAAGTACATCTTTCATTGTGAAAACACCTTGTTTATTCCAAATCCATTCCGCAGCAATCACGGCACCTAAGGCAAAACCTTTGCGAGAATGCGCCGTATGAGAAATCTCAATAGTATCTACATCAGAGTTATATTGTACGATATGTGTTCCGGGAACATCCTCGATTCTTTTTGCTTCAACTGGAATAATGTCTTTTGCTTTTTCGTCCATCGACCAAGAATTATATGTTGAATTGTCAATAATTCCTTCTGCAATTGTAATCGCTGTTCCAGAAGGTGCATCAAGCTTTTGTGTATGATGAATTTCTTCTAGATTAATTTGGTATTCGTTACGATATTTATTCATCATTCGAGCTAAAATAGAATTTAATTCGAAGAATAAATTAACGCCCAAACTAAAGTTAGAAGCATATAAAAAAGCGGTGTTATTTGAGATTGCTAAATGATTAATTTCTTCTTGTTTATCTAACCATCCTGTTGTTCCACAAATTGTTGCGATTTTATTTTCAAGTAATACTTTAAGGTTGTCGTAAGCGAATTCTGGTCTCGAAAATTCTATTGCAACTTCAACATTATTTAATTCTTCCGCAAGTGGAGTACGAGATATTTTAAGTACAACTTCGTGTCCGCGTTGAATTAAAATTTCTTCAATGGCTTTTCCCATTTTTCCGTATCCTATTAATGCAATTTTCATCTGTAATTTCTAAAATTTTAAGTTAAATGCCAATCCTAAAACTGGCTCTAATGTCATTTCATCTTGAATGACTGTTGGTTTGAATGACATTTCTGTGTCATTACGAACTGTGAATAAATGCGCATCAACAGTAGCATCTACAATATTTAATAAATAAGCTAATGCAGTTAAAGCGACACTATAATCGCGTTTGCGTTTGTAATCATCTTGAATAACTGCCAATTGCTCCGCAGATAAAATTCCTGTGAATTCGTTTGGTGTTCCTTCTCTTACCGCAATATAAGCTTTTCGGTATTTTTTGTACAAATTATTGTAATAAATCGTGAAACCTGTTCCTGTACCTACTAAACCAAGCGCAATAGGTGCTTTTAACCATTTTTTGTTATACAATTGTCCAGCACCAGGTAAAATAGCCGAATACAAAGAGGCTCTAATTGGACTTTTCTCCATTAATGCTTCTTTAGTTACGCTCATTGTATCGTTTACAATAGCATTATTTTCGACAACGACTAAAGAGTCCGTTTTAACTTGACCGAAAGCAAACGTCGAAGAGATCGTTAATCCAAGTAAGAATGCTTTAATTTTCATTTAAAAATTTTCTTAATCGTTCAAACTCATCATCAGAAGTAAAATTCAAAATTATTTTACCTTTTCCATTATTTGCACGTTTTATTTCAACTTTCGTATTCAATGAATTTGAAATAGAACTTAATGCTTCTTTGTACTGAGAAGGTAATTCATTTGTTGCTTTTTTCTCAGGTTTTCCTTCTTTTATCGATTTGATTAAACGTTCTGTATCACGAACAGATAAATTGTTTTTGACAATTTTTTCGTAAATATCAAATTGTAAATCAGTATCATCAATAGCCATCAAAGCGCGACCGTGTCCCATTGAAATCATTCCGTCACGAATTCCTGTTTGGATAATTGGGTCTAATTTTAATAAACGCAAATAATTGGTAATAGACGTTCTGTCTTTCCCAACACGTTTACTTAATTCTTCTTGTGTTAACTTGATTTCATCAATCAATTGTTGGTAAGAAAGCGCAATCTCGATCGCATCTAAATCTTGACGCTGAATATTTTCGACCAATGCCATTTCCAGCATTTCTTGGTCATTTGCTAAACGTACATAAGCTGGAATTGTTTTTTTACCAGCTAATTGTGAAGCGCGAAAACGTCTTTCACCAGAAATCAATTCATATTCACCAGTTGGTTTTTTACGAATCGTAATCGGTTGAATAACGCCTAATGTTTGAATAGACGAAACCAATTCCTCTAAAGCTTTTTTATCGAAATTAGTTCGTGGCTGCCAAGGATTCGCGGTGATTTTTTCTAAATCTATTTCCAAAATGTTTCCAACCAATTTCTTTGCACCTTCATCTTGTGCTGTTTTTACAGTTGGTTCATCCTTTAATAGAGCAGATAATCCACGTCCTAAGCGATTATTTTTGTTTGGCTTTGCCATTTTATTTAAACTGTATCGTTGTTGTTAATTAAAAATTCACGCGCTAAATTTAAGTAATTTTCTGCACCTTTACTTGCTGCGTCGTACTGAATAATTGTTTCGCCAAAACTTGGTGCTTCTGACAAACGTACATTTCGAGTAATAATTGTTTTGAAAACCATTTGCGGAAAATGATTGTTCACTTCGTCTAATACTTGATTAGAAAGGCGTAAACGCGAATCATACATCGTCAACAATAAACCTTCAATATCCAGTTCTTTGTTGTGATGTTGTTGAATTCCTTTTATCGTATTTAATAATTTTCCTAAACCTTCTAATGCAAAATATTCGCACTGAATAGGAATAATCACAGAATCTGCAGCTGTAAGCGCATTCAAAGTAATTAAACCAAGTGAAGGCGCGCAATCTATAATAATATAATCATATTGATCTTTGATTTCTGATAGCGCGTTTTTTAACATGTATTCGCGGTTCTCGTAATCTACAATCTCAATCTCGGCAGCAACTAAATCTAAATGAGCAGGCATCAAGTCTAGGTTTGGCGATTCTGATTGTAAAATAGCTTTGCTCGCAAGCACTTCATTTTCCAATACTTCATAGGTTCCAGCTTCGATTTCATCCAAATCAAAACCCAAACCAGATGTTGCATTTGCTTGCGGATCTGCGTCAATTAATAAAACTTTTTTCTCTAAAACACCTAATGAAGCGGCAAGGTTTAACGAAGTTGTCGTTTTACCAACACCACCTTTTTGGTTAGCAATAGCAATAATTTTACCCATAATTTACGTTCAAAACGATTTCAAAAATACAATATTTAACCTTGCTAAACCTTAAAGAAAAAATAAATTTTTGAATAATTGTTGAATATTTGTTTTACATCATAAAACATCAGTTCTGTAAAGCTAAATTTTAATATTATTTTATCTTTTTAACAGAATTAAAAAACTTATATTTGCGACAAGTATTTTTATAATTTTTTTAATAAAAAAAGTTGATGAGTTTTAACCTTTTATTCGAAAGCGTTGAGAATAGAAAGAGCTTTAACGCAGTAGTTTTAATGAATAGAAACGAATTTAAGAATTATTCTTTCCCCTTATTGCTTCGCAATGTATATTATGCGATACGTCTGTAATACCCTAATTTTTTTGCAAAATTTTTAGAATTATTAAACACACGTAACATTTATAAAGCATAATGAAAACTAAATACATAGATTTAATCACGCAATCATTTGACTTTCCACAAGATGAATTTGAATTAGATGGAGAGTACTTAAAATTTAATGGAATTGACCTAAAAGCTTTGGTCGAAGAACATGGAACACCATTAAAATTCACATATTTGCCTAAAATTTCGCAAAACATTCAGAAAGCGAAAGGTTGGTTCGAAAAAGCGCGTGAAGAGTTAAACTATGAGGGAACTTACAATTATTGTTATTGTACAAAAAGTTCTCACTTTCGTCACATTTTAGGTGAAGCATTAAAAAACGATATTCACATTGAGACATCTTCTGCATTTGACATTAATATTGTCGAAAATTTGATTGGAGAAGGTTTGATTACAGACGATCAGTATGTTGTTTGTAACGGTTTCAAGCGTGAGGAATATGTAGAAAATATTGCTCGTTTGGTAAATAGCGGACATCGTAAAACAATCACAGTGATTGATAATTACGAAGAAGTTGATTTGTTTTCAGAAGCAATTGAAGGTGATTTTGAAATTGGGATTCGTATTGCATCGGAAGAAGAACCAAAATTTGAATTTTATACTTCTCGTTTAGGAATTGGGTACAAGGATATTGTACCGTTTTATCAAACAATGGTAAAGCCAAATGAACGCATTAAATTGAAAATGCTTCATTTCTTTATCAATACAGGAATTAAAGACAATTCATATTATTGGAATGAGTTGACAAAATGTTTGAGAGTTTATGTAAACCTTAAAAAAGTTTGTCCAGAATTAGATAGTTTGAATATTGGTGGTGGATTCCCAATCAAAAATTCGTTGAATTTCGAATATGATTACGAATACATGGCGAAAGAAATCTTGTTGCAAATTAAAATGATTTGTGATGAAGAAGGAATTCCCGTTCCAAATATTTTTACAGAATTTGGTTCGTTTACAGTAGGAGAAAGTGGAGGAGTGGTGTACAAAATTCTTTATCAAAAGAAACAAAATGATAAGGAATATTGGGATATGATCGATTCTTCTTTTATGACAACTTTGCCAGATGCTTGGGCAATTTCGAAACGATTTGTAATGTTGCCAATTAACCGTTGGTACGATAAGTATGAGCGTGTATTATTAGGAGGTTTAACATGTGATTCTGATGATTATTACAACTCAGAACAACATGTAAATGCTATTTATCTTCCGAAATATGATCAAGCAAAACCATTGTACATTGGTTTCTTTAATACAGGAGCATATCAAGATAATATTAGTGGATTTGGTGGAATTAATCACTGTTTAATTCCTCAGCCCAAATATATTTTGATTGACGAAAATTACGAAGCAAAAGTATATTCTGAAGAACAAACGCATCAAGATGTGTTGAATACTTTGGGGTACAAATAATTGAATTTTAAATAAATAAAAAACAAATAAAATGAGTAAAGGACCAATCAGTCAGTTTATAGAACACAACTATAGACACTTTAATGCAGCTGCTTTAGTTGACGCTGCAAAAGGATATGAGCAACACTTGTTAGAAGGTGGTAAAATGTTAATTTCTTTGGGTGGAGCAATGTCTACTGCTGAATTAGGAATTTCATTAGCTGAAATGATTCGCCAAGATAAAGTGCACATCATTTCTTGTACAGGAGCAAATTTAGAAGAAGACGTAATGAATTTAGTTGCGCATTCTCACTATAAAAGAATTCCAAATTACCGTGATTTAACACCAGAGCAAGAGCGCGAATTGTTAGATACACACTTCAACCGTGTTACAGATACGTGTATTCCAGAAGAGGAAGCTTTTCGTCGTTTACAAGAGCATTTAGAGAATGTTTGGCATGCAGCAGAAGAAAAAGGAGAGCGTTATTTACCACACGAATTCTTATACCAAGTTGTAAATTCTGGAGTTTTAGAGCAATACTACGAAATTGATCCGAAAGATTCTTGGATTGTTGCTGCAGCTGAGAAAAATTTACCTATCGTTTGTCCAGGTTGGGAAGACTCTACAACAGGAAACATTTTTGCGTCTAACGTAATCAAAGGTAATTTAAAAGCGTCTACAGTAAAATCTGGAATTGAATACATGATTTACTTAACAGAGTGGTATCGTGCTAATTCTGATGGTAAAGGTGTAGGTTTCTTCCAAATTGCTGGTGGTATCTCTGGAGATTTCCCAATTTGTGTTGTTCCAATGATGTACCAAGATTTAGAGTGGACAGATGTTCCTTTCTGGGCATATTTCTGTCAAATTTCTGATTCTACAACATCTTACGGATCTTATTCTGGAGCAGTTCCAAACGAGAAAATTACATGGGGTAAATTAGATGTTGATACGCCAAAATATATGATAGAATCTGATGCGACAATCGTAGCGCCATTGATTTTCAACTATATTTTAGGAAACTAATCAATAGAATATTAAGCATAAAAAAAACCACTTCAATTGAAGTGGTTTTTGGTTTTATATTGTTCAGATAATTAATCTTTCATTGCTTCACCAGCTTTTCTATGTGTAAATTTTCCATAGATATGTCTTCTAGCAAAACGGCTTGGAGAGTCAGAATTTACCATTTTGATGTACGTGTTTTTAGGAACACCAAAATACTCGTAATGATTTCCATCTAAATGTTCTACTTTCAAAATTTGTTCATCCATATAAAAATCATGAATGTTAGATTTTGCAGTTGTAATCGTATATTCTTCTTTGTTTTTTTCGTGCGTTTCAGGATTAATACTTACTAAAAAGTGGTATGCTTCGATCACAACTTTACTTTTTTCTTCAGCTTCTATTTTACCTGCTTCGTCGTTGATAAATTTATCAGGATGCGCATCTTTCATCGTATTTCTGTAAATTGTTTTCAACTCTTTTAGAGTTACATTTTTATCAACTCCAAGTAATTTTCTGTGTTCTACAACGCTTTTCATAATTATAATCCTTTTTTCGGAGTGCAAAAGTACGGATTATAAATCACGAAATGCGCTTAATATCCATAAGTTTCGTTAAGGTTATGATAAATAATTTTCTTTTTGTTGAGAATTTGATATTCAATTCCAATACTATCCTTGTTTACAGAAACCAATTTAGCTTGTTGAATAGGTTCGTTTTCGTATTCATATCGCTTTGGATCATCAGAATTAATATTTAATGTTTCAGAAACAATATCATTATAATCTGGTCTCGCAATATTTTGTGATTTTTCTAAAATAAGAAGTTTAGATTCAGAATTATAGATATAAGCGCGTTTCTTTGCCATAACTTTTTTCGTAACCACTATTTTATATTCATCATTAAATTTAATGGTTTGAATTGTATTCATATTAAATAAAAAACTAAGGATGGAAACAAATGGAATTGCCATTGGTAAAATGCTTAATCCAACTAAAGCAAAAAGCAAAAATCCATAAATTTTGATATAGATAATTTTCCAAAATTTAATAATGATATAAAAGGTGAGAATAATCCAAGTCCAAGCAAGAATTTGATAGGTATATTCTCCTTTTAAATTCAAACCAATAAGGTTTAAACTCAACAAAAATAGAATGAGAACAACAGAGGAAATGATGTAGATTTTGAGTGATTTTGGCATTTAGGTTATGATTTATTTTTTCGAATATACATTATTTATATGATTTAATCGTTTTGTGTAAAATGAATTTTCTCGAATATTTTTGTAATTTTAAGCAAGCTAACAACAAACAAAATAAGTATGAAATTGAAAGACGTTCCTGAATTGAAAATCTCCATTTTAGATCTTCCTTCAAAAGAAAAAGATAAACTTCTTTTGCGTCTTATCAATAAAGATGAAACTTTAGTAGAACATTTGCATTTTCAATTATTAGAGAATGAAAATGATTTGCAAGATCGTGTAAAAAATATTTATGAAAAGATTGATTTTCAGTTTGAAAAGTCTCATCACTTAATTAATCAGATTAACATAAATAGAAGTCATCGTCAATTGTTGTTGACGTTAAAAACATTGAGTGGAATTGTGAACTATCATGTTCAAATTACGAAAGATAAAGTGTCAGAATTTGAATTGAGAAAATATATCATTCAAGAATCTTTTAGTCGTTATCCTTATCTTTTTGAAACTTATACAACAGGAGATAATGCAGAAAAATTATACAATTATCAACATGGCAGATTGAAATTGATTTTTTCTATTTTTGAAAAATTTCATGAAGATTTAAAATTCGATTATTTAAACGATGTTGATGAAATTAATATTTTTTTAACAAAAACTCCTATAAATTTTAAGTCTTAATAGTTCTTTTAAACAAAAGTTTGCTTATGAAATATTTTGTGAAATAATAATTAAATTTACTATAATTGACTTATTATTAATTTGTTTGGTCTATTTTTTGTTAGGATTTATGATGTGAATTAACAAATTATTAATTTAATTAATTGTTAAATATCGAAAAAAATATAGTTACTTCTGTGTAAACCGAACTAACTATTTTATATTTGCATGGTTTTGTAGATTATATAATTATGAATATAAAAAATCAAGCATGTAATTTGGATCTTTTTTGCAGCTTTAGTGCTTTTTTGGAGAGAACTTATGGTTTTCCTCCACTGACGGCTAAGTTGCAAGCATACATGATTTTAGAATCAGATGAGGAGGGATTTACTTTCGAAGAACTTCTTGAGGTTTTTAATGTTAGTAAAAGTTCCTTATCAAACTCTATTAACTACTTACTATCGATGAAACACATCGAATACATAAATAAAATTAATTCTAGAAAAAGATATTTTAGATTAAATTTTAATTATTTGACAGAGAAATTAGATTTTTTATTTGAAATGATTTCTCAAGATATAGGTTATACAAATCGAATAAAAGAACATAAACTAGCGAATAATACGCTTTCTAAAAATGTTGAAAATAGAGTAGTTGATATCTATTTGGAACATCTTAATCAAACAAAAGTGATATTAGACGAAACAATACAAAAAATAAATAAAATTCAACTAGAAAATAAGTAAAAGTAATATGAAAAACGTTAACGTTATAATGGTTGGTGCTTTGGCAATAGCTTTGAGTTCTTGTGGAAAGAAAGACAATGCTGCTGCTCAACAAGCACAAGGTCCAACGCCTTATCCGGTGGTTGATGTGCCAACGAAAGTGGTAACGAGTTATGATGAATACCCTGCAAATATTCAAGGTATTGTAAATAATGATGTTCGTGCAAAAATACAAGGATATATTACAGAAGTTTATGTTGATGAAGGTCAATATGTACAAGCTGGTCAACCTTTGTTCAAATTAGAGACAAATGTTTTAACTCAGAATGCGGATGCTTTGAAATCAGGTGTTGGTGCAGCGCAAGCTAATGTAAAAGCGGCTCAGGCTAATGTAAGTGCAGCGCAGGCGGCAGTGCAAGCAGCTCAAGTAGAGGTGAACAAATTAACTCCTTTAGTACAAAAAAACATTATTAGTAATGTACAATTAGAAACTGCAAAAGCTAATCTAGCAAAAGCGCAAGCGAGTTATAATCAAGCTGTAGCTGCTAAGTCTCAAGCGCAGGCTGGTGTTACTCAAGCGCAAGCAAGTTACAAAGGAGCTCAAGCAAATGTAGATTATTCTGTTGTTAGAGCACCTATTAGTGGAGTGGTTGGTTCTATTAATTCTCGTCAAGGGACATTAGTTGGTCCTACGGATCAAGTTCCAATTACTACAGTTTCAAATACAAGTAGAGTATATGCTTATTTCTCAATGAATGAGAGAGATTATTTAAATTTTATTTCAAAAACTGAAGGAACAACTTTAAAAGATAAATTAAACAAAATTCCAGCAGTAGAATTAGTATTAGCTAATGGAGATGTTTATCCTGAAAAAGGTAAAATACAAACTGTAACTGGTCAAATTAATCCAACAACAGGTACAATTGATTTCCGTGTTACGTTCAATAATGAAGCTAAGCTTTTGGCAAATGGTAACTCAGGACGTATTCGTGTTCCAAAAACTTATGTTGATGTATTGGTTGTGCCAGAGGCTGCAACATTTGAACAACAAGGTATGACTTATGTTTACAAAGTAACAAAAGATACAGCTTACGCAACTCCAATTACTGTTGTAGAAAGAGCTAACAATATGGCAGTTGTAAAAGACGGAGTGAAAAAAGGTGATAAAGTTGTAGCACAAGGTGTAGGTAAATTACGTGATAAAACAGCTGTTAAACCAACTCCAGCAAACTTTGATCAAATCGTAGAATCGACAAAAACGGTATTCTAAATTGTAAATAGATATGTTAAAAAAGTTTATTGAAAGACCCGTACTATCTACGGTAATTTCTATCCTTATATTGATATTGGGTATACTGGGGCTTATATCGCTTCCGGTAACACAATATCCAGATATTGCACCCTCTACTGTAAAAATTTCAGCTTCGTATCCCGGAGCGAATGCAAAGACAGTAATGGAGTCTGTAATTATTCCGATAGAGGAACAGGTGAACGGGGTTGAAGGAATGGATTATATTTCTTCTACTGCCTCTAATAACGGTTCTGCTTCTATCGATGTTGTATTTAAACCAGGTGTAGATGGAGATATCGCACAGGTAAACGTACAAAACCGTGTGGCACGTGCTACACCATTATTACCTTCGGAGGTAACTCGTTCTGGGGTTGTGACACAAAAACAACAGACATCAGCATTGATGTATGCTTCGTTTAGTTCAACAAACCCTAAATATGATGAGATTTATCTTCAGAATTATTTGAACATCAACATTATTCCAGCCTTAAAACGTGTAAACGGTGTAGGGGATGCAACTGTATTTGGTGCGATGACTTATTCTATGCGTATTTGGTTAGATCCTTCTCGTATGGCAAGTTATGGTTTAGTTCCTTCTGAAGTTTCTGCAGCTTTATCACAAGAATCTTTAGAGGCTGCAGCTGGAGCTTTAGGGCAAAATGCTGGACAATCTTTTGAGTATGCAATTACATATTCTGGACGTTATAAAACAGAAGATCAATATCGTAATATTGTTATTAAATCTTTACCAAACGGACAGGTTCTTAGATTAAAAGATGTAGCGAATGTAGAATTTGGTGCTCAATCTTATGCAGGACGTTCTGCAATGGATGGAGATCCTTCTGCTGTATTTGCTGTTTATCAAACGCCAGGATCTAATGCACAAGAAATTATTGTAAACTTAAGAGCTGAGTTAGAAAAAGCTTCTAAATTATTACCAGAAGGAGTTTCTTACACTATCTTAATGGATACAAATACATTCTTAGATGCGTCTATTTCTAAAGTTGTTCACACAATGATAGAGGCGTTTATCTTAGTATTTATTGTTGTATATATTTTCTTACAAGATCTCCGTTCTACATTAGTACCATTGATTGCGGTACCAGTGTCTATTATTGGTACATTCTTTTTCCTTAATTTGGCAGGATTCTCGTTAAACTTATTAACGTTATTTGCCTTAGTACTCGCCATTGGTATTGTGGTGGATGATGCCATTGTTGTTGTGGAAGCCGTGCATGCTCGAATGGAGTCTCATCACGAAGCTCCTATGGATGCAACGAAAAATGCGATGGATGAAATTTCTGGAGCGATTATCTCAATTACATTAGTAATGTGTGCGGTGTTCGTACCAGTAACATTTATCTCAGGACCTACCGGAGTATTCTACAAACAATTTGGTATTACTTTAATTGTTGCCATTTTAATTTCGGCATTAAATGCCTTGACATTATCTCCAGCATTGTGTGCTTTATTCTTAAAACCACATCAAGAAGGAGAGCAAAAACGTAACTTTATTCAACGATTCTTTGATGCTTTCAATGCTTCATTTGATCGTATGACACATAAATATGGTAATTCATTCAAATTTTTAATTAAACACAAATGGATTTCATTCTTATTAATTATTCTTAGTGGAGTAGGAATTTGGGGTATTGGAAAAATGATGCCAACAGGTTTCGTACCAACTGAAGATAACGGATTTATTATTGGTAATATCGAATTACCAGCAGGTGCTTCTATGGACCGTGTGTATGAGGTTGAAAAAGAATTCCAGAAAAAAATTGAAAAAATTCCTGGATTAGATAAAGCAACAATTATCTCAGGTAACTCTATTATTTCTGGAGCTGGTTCTAACTATGGTATGATGTTCATTAAATTGAAACCATTCGAAGAACGTACAACAGATGCTTTATCAGTACAATCAATCATTGGACAATTATTTGGTGCTGCAGCACAAATTCCTGATGCTCAAATGATTTTCTTCCAACCACCATCAATTCCAGGTTTTGGTATGTCTTCTGGTTTCGAATTGAAATTATTAGATAAAACAGGTGGAGATATTGCTGATTTTGATAAAGTTGCAAAGGAATATATTGGTGCTTTAATGCAACGTCCAGAAATTATGTATGCTCAAACTTCTTTAAATACAGGTTTCCCTCAATACGAAATCGATGTTAATATTGAAAGAGCAAAACAATCTGGTGTTTCAGTAAGTTCTATTTTCTCAACTTTACAAGGATATATTGGAGGATTATATGCAGCTGACTTTACACGTTTTGGTAAACAATACCGTGTGTACATTCAAGCTTCACCAGATGATCGTATCAATGAAACAAGTTTAAATAAAATGTTCGTGAAAACGGATGCAGGTTCAATGACACCAGTTTCACAATTTGTGACTTTAAAACGTGTATATGGTCCTAACTCTGTTAACCGTTTCAACTTATTTACATCAGCTAATATTACAGGAGCTGTAAAACCAGGATTCTCTACAGGTGATGCAATTACAGCAATTAATCAAGTTTCTGAACAAACATTATCTACTTCTTACGGAACTGACTTTACAGGTCTTACTCGTGAGGAGATTAATTCAGGTTCTCAAACAGCAATGATTTTTGCTTTATGTATCGTATTCGTGTACTTTATTTTATCTGCACAATATGAATCTTATGTTTTACCATTCGCAGTATTATTATCTGTTCCTTGTGGTATGATGGGTGCATATTTATCTCAATGGTTAGCTGGATTAGAAAATAATATCTATTTCCAAATTGCCTTAATCATGTTGGTTGGTTTACTCGCCAAAAATGCCATTTTGATTGTAGAGTTCGCTTTACAAAGACGTGTACACGGAATGTCAATTATTCAGGCAGCTATAGATGGAGCGAAAGCTCGTTTACGTCCAATTTTGATGACATCTTTTGCCTTCATTTTAGGATTAATGCCATTAGTATTTGCAACAGGTGTATCATCTGCTGGTAACCGTTCTGTAGCAACAGGAGCAGCATTTGGTTTATTAGTAGGTACAATTTTAGGTTTATTTGTTATTCCAGTATTGTTTGTTGTTTTCCAAACATTACAAGAAAAAGTTAAACCAATTAAATTTGATCGTCCACAAGAAGAAATTGAACATAATAATTCAATCTAAAAATGAAAAAGTACAGAATATTTAATATTACTTTAATCGCAGCTGGATTGTTTGCTGTTCAGTCTTGTTTCGTAGCAAAAGATTATCATCGTCCTGAAGCTGTTGTAAATGAAGCAAATTTCAGAACAGATGTTATTGCAAAAGACAGTGCAAGTGTTGCAACTGTTTCTTGGAAACAAATTTTTACAGACACTCAATTACAAGCTTTGATTAATCAAGGTTTACAAAATAATTTAGATATACGTTCAGCACTGCAAAATATTGCAGTCGCTGAAGCGTATGCTAAACAAGGTAAAGCAGGTTATTTACCAACTTTATCTGTAGGTCCAAAATATACGTTTACAGAAAACTCTCGTAACACTCAGTTTGGAGCGTTAATGTCAAAACGTGCACAAAGTCAATACGAGCTTTCAGGTAACTTAAGTTGGGAAGCGGATATTTGGGGTAAAATCAGAAGTAATCAACGTGCATCAGCTGCAACTTATTTGCAAACTATAGAAGCGCACAAAGCGGTAAAAACACAAATTGTTGCTTCTATTGCAAATGCGTATTACAACTTATTGGCTTTAGATGAGCAAAAAAGAATTTTAGATAAAACTTTAATCAACCGCGAGCAAAGTTTAGAAACAACGAAAGCTTTGAAAGAAGCTGGAAATGTAACAGAAGTTGCAGTTAACCAAACAGAAGCGCAATTGTTCAATGTGAAATCATTATTGGTTGACGTTGAAAATGGAATTAAGATGAACGAAAATGTGATGAGTATTTTGTTAGGAACAAATCCTCAATCTATTAATCGTACAAACTTAGCTTCTCAAAAAATTGACGAAAAATTATCTGTTGGTGTTCCAGCTCAATTATTAGAAAATCGTCCTGATATCAAAGCTGCAGAGTTTGGATTGATGAACGCTTTTGAGAATGTTAACGTTGCGAATGCAAGTTTTTATCCTTCTCTTTCTATTACTGCAACAGGTGGTGTACAAGGAATTGATATCGATAAATTGTTTAGCGCGCAATCTTTATTTGCAACGGTGATCGGTAGCTTAACTCAACCTTTGTTACAACAGCGTAAATTGCGTACGCAAAAAGAAGTTGCTTTAGCAAATCAAGAAAATGCTTTGATTAATTATAAAAGCAAAATCTTAAATGCAAGTAAAGAGGTTTCTGATGCGTTATACACATACGATGCAGCAACGAAGAAAGCTGAATATAAACAAAAAGAATATCAATTATACAATCAAGCAATTACCTATTCTGAAGAATTGTTAAACTACGGTATGGCAAACTATTTAGAAGTAATTACAGCAAGAGACAATGGGTTGAATGCTGAATTGAATGTTGTTGATGCGAAATTATCATCTTTATCATCAATGGTCGAATTATATCGCGCTGTTGGAGGTGGATGGCAATAAGCAATTCTAATCTTAAGAAAAAAAACCTCTCAAATATTTGAGAGGTTTTTTTTATGCTTTTATTTCTCTATAACTTCACAATGAATAATATTATGTGAAGTTCCTACAAATTCGATTAACCAATTTTCGAGAGATTGTTCAATTAGATCTTCGTCTTTCCAAATTTGATAATCAAATGAAATTGGAATTGAAACGAATTTACTCTTCGGATGCGAGGCAAGTTCACTCAAATCTTCTTCTATTTTTTGTTCCATTTCAAACAAATCTTTTGGTTTCGATTTATGGAAACTATAATAATCAATTGCGATTAATTCCAATACAATTTTATCGTTTGTAAATGTTTTCGCAAAATCAAATATCGTATGGAAAACATCATTCAATGTATGTTTATGGAACAAATGATGTTGCTCAAAATATTGTCCTAATCCCATCAAAAAATCAAAAATCGAATACTTTTGTGCAATATATTTCAGCGTTTCTGGCGTTCTTGGTTTGTTCCAATAAATCTCCAAAGCATTTTCTAAAGCCGTAATATTTTCTAAATCTTTTTCACTTAAAAAATCACTTTTGATAATTTGATAAGGCGGCATTGGATCAAAATGATAACCATAGTTTTCATATTTTTGACGAACTGGAGTCCCTTTCAGAAATTTCAGAAAACCTAATTGCAATTCAGGTGGATAAAGTTTGAAGGTTTCTTCGAAACTAAATTTCAAATCATCAATATATTCTAAAGGCAAACCAACAATCAAATCCAAATGCATTTCAATTCTGTCTTTCAATTGATTGATAACATTTGATGTTTTCTCAAAATTTTGCTTGCGCGAAACTTCTCGATTACTTTGTTGATTAACGGTTTGAATTCCGATTTCGAAACGGAAAAGATTTTTTGGCACTTTTTCGTTGATGAATTTTATAATATCAGGATGAACAATATCTGCTGTAATCTCGAACTGAAAAACATTTCCTTCACGATAATGATCCAAAATAAATTGAAACAATTCAATCGTAAAATCTCGTTTTATGTTAAATGTACGATCCAGAAACTTGATTGTTTTCCCGTGTTTCATCAAATACAACAAATTTTCTTTGATGGTTTCCATCGGCAAATAGCGCATTTTATTGTCTAAACTTGCCAAACAAAACTCACATTTATAAGGACATCCACGAGAAGTTTCGATGTAACAAACCTTCTTTTCCAAATCCGCTGGATTATCGTATTGATAAGGATTTCGACCTTTTAATCGATTAATATCAAATTGAATATTTTGTACATTGTAAACAACTTCGTTCTCTTTTTTGTAAACTAAATTCGGTACATTTTCTATTGCGGGATAATTTGCTGCAAATTCCTCGAACGGAATTTCTCCTTCACCTACAATGATATAGTCGATATAATCATTTGCAATCACATCATCATATTCGTAACTAACTTCTGGTCCACCCAACAAAATTTTAGTTTCAGGAGAAATTTGTTTGATTCGTTTACAAACCTCTAACGTCTGCGTAATATTCCAAATGTAGCAACTAAAACAGATAATATTGTATTTAGCGCATTTTTCTGCAACTTCATCAAAGTCAGATTTAATCGTAAATTCTTTCCAAAAAATATTTCCACGATGATGATTCAAATCGTACAAAATACGAATTGCCAAATTGAGGTGAATATATTTTGCGTTTAAAGTCGTTAATAAAATTGATGGTTGCATAATTTGTAATTGATTTGCAAAAATAATAATTAAAAACCAATCGCTGTGCCGCCCAAAGAAACACTTGTTTTGTTATATTTTGTAGGCGTTTTTTTCTTTTTCACTTTGATTGAAAAAATAACAGGTTCTAATGGTAATTCGTTCTTTGTTTCAACTTCACTAATTTTCATGACTTTGTCTAAACCTTTTGTAATTTCTCCAAAAACTGTAAAATCATGATCTAAACGAGGCTGTCCGCCATTTTTTAAATATTCAGCGCGTTGTTCTGCTGTAAATTTGATTCCTTTTTTAGTTTCCAAATCATCTAATTCTTTCGCTGTAATTTTTTTTCCTACAACAAAATAAATTTGATTGTAATAAGAAGCTTTTTCTTTATTTCCATCTCGACCAGCACCTAAAGCTCCCATTTTATGAAAAGCTTTCGGATTAAATTCTGGCGCTAAACGAATCGGTTTTTGCTCTGGATGTTCGGCTTCTCGCGCCAAAATAGGATCATCTAATTCGCCTCCTTGAATGACGAAATCTTTCACAACTCTGTTAAATTGTGCATTTGTATAAGTTCCTTTATTAATCTCACTCAAAATCAAATCGCGATGTTTGGGAGTGAAATCATATAACATTACATCAAATTTTCCGTAATTAGTTTTGAATTTTAAAGTATAGGTTTGCGCAGAAACAAAACTCGAAATTGAAAATCCAATTCCGAGAGCAATATTTTTTAATAATCGATGATTCATTGTAAATTTTCTTGTTCTAAAGATAACAACAAATATAGAAATCTGAATGATTTTAAGCTAAATTCATAATCATAATTAAACTTCCAACACCAATAATTACCCATAAAATAATCGCCATTAATAACGGTTTGTAGCCGATATTTTTCATCATTTTGAATGATAAACTTGTGCCGATTAAGAATAATGTAAGCGTAAGAGCAGCTTTAGATAGATCGATAATAATTGGACTAAATTGATGGACAAAAGGTACATAGGTATTCACACAAATAGCGATTAAAAATAGACCAATAAACCACGGAATATTAATTTTTGATGTGTTGTTTTTGAAAAACAATAAGGTTAAAAACGATAATGGAATAATCCAAAGTGCGCGAGCTAATTTCACTGTTGTAGCGATTTGTAAAGCTTCTTCTCCGTATTTACTTGCTGCTCCAACGACAGAACTTGTGTCGTGAATTGCGATAGCGCACCATAAACCAAATTCGTGTTGAGATAAGTTGAATAAATGTCCAAGCGGTGGGAAAATCAATAATGCAATTGAGTTTAATGTGAAAACTACTGCTAAAGCAACCGAAATTTGATTGGGTTTTGCTTTTGTAATTGGCGCGATTGCAGCGATTGCACTTCCTCCGCAAATTGCTGTTCCAGCGGAAATTAGGTAGCCTGTAGCTTTTTCAATTTTGAAGAGTTTGGTAAATAAAAATCCTAAAATCATCAACGTAGAAATACTTACAACGGTGAATACAATTCCTTCTTTTCCTGCTTGTATAGCCGAAAAAATATTCATTCCGAATCCTAAACCTACCACAGCAACTTTCAGTAAAGTGTTTGATACTTTTCGTGATTGTACTTCGTATGGATTTCCAAATATTTGCGCAACAACAAATCCTAAAACTAATGCGATAGGAGAGCTTATAAAAGGCATTAAACATAGAAATGCACAAATTAAAAAGATAACTTTTTGTGTAGTGAATTGTTGAAATAAGCCTTTTTCTGAATGTATAATTTTCATGATTTGAATAATTTTATGGTACAAATTTCTTGTACTTATTATTCAAAAAGAAATGATAAAAAGTAATCTATTATTACTTTAAGTTATAACTATTGCAAAAATTAATAAACAAATTCACCAATTTAGATTGATCACCTTCTGGAATGATAAAATTGAAATTACGTTCTATCACAAGGTTTTTAATGTCAATAATAGTTAAAGTTTGATTTTTAAGTTCTTGTAAAATAGATTGAATTGATAAAAACGCTAAAGCATCAGAATGTAACACATACGATTTTATACTTTCTGTACTTCCCAATTGAATTTCGATATTGAGTTCATTTAGCTTTATATTTTTCGATTTTAAAGCTAAATCAATGGTTTCTAAAGTTCCAGAACCAGGTTCCCGAAAAACCAACGGAATGTTCTTTAAATCATCTAATTTGATATTATTTTTGGTAAAAATAGAATGATTTTGACGAGAAACTAACACAATTTCATCTTTCATAAACGGAAAATAATGAAACGTTCTATTTTTGATTTGAGCTTCAATTAAACCGACATCGATTTTATGATTTCCTAATAATTCTTCAATTCTTTCAGAATTTTGAATCACCAAACTCAATTGAATTTCAGGAAATCTTTTTCGAAATTCTGCCAAAATAGGAGGTAATACATATTGCGCAATTGTCGTACTTGCACCCAAACGTAAAATTCCTTTTTGTTTTTCTTGTAATTGCCCAATTTCAAATTCTATTTTTTGATAAACAGAAAAAATTTCTTCTGTATATTTTAATAGAATTTCACCAGCTTTGGTCAATTTTATTTTCGTCCCATTTCGTTCAAATAACTTAATGTTAAGATTTAATTCAATTTCTTTAATGTGTTTTGTAACAGCTGGTTGTGTTATGTTTAATTCGTTTGCTGCTTTCGTGAAATTCAATCGTTTAGCAACCGTATCAAAAACTTTTAATCTAAAATCGAACATAAGAAATTATTGAAATAAGCTTAAATTGTATTGCTTTACCAAATCCAAAATCATATGATATCCAGCTGCGGAATTCCCATGTTCGTCAAGTGCAGGACTGAAAACGCCGATACCAATTTTGTTTGGAACGGAAACGGTAATTCCGCCACCAACGCCAGATTTACTTGGTAATCCAACGGTGCGAGAATATTCGCCACTAAATTCATACATTCCAGCAGTCAACATTTGAGATTGAATTAACTGTGAGATTTCTGGATTTTTATACGTTGTATCACCATCAAAACGTGTGCATTGATGCGCAAAGAAATAACCAATTTTAGCTAAATCTTCGGCAGTTACTTCGATAGAACATTGTTTGAAATAGTTGTTCAACTTTTCTTCATCACCTTCAATCAAGCCATTATTTTTCATCAAATAAAACATTCCACGATTTTTGTGTCCCGTTTCTTTTTCAGAATTATAAACGGATTTGCTATAATCTATCGAATTATTTTTGGTGATGTAGCGAACCATTTCAAGGATTTTTTTGAAAGGAATTTCACCTTCACCATCAATCATAGAAGTTGTTAAAATCGCACCAGCATTCATCATTGGATTCAGAGGTTTTCCTGTCGTTTCAAGGTTTGCGTAATGATTAAATGGTTTATCTGTTCCGAAATAACCCATTTTAGAAAATACATTTTTCTCCCCTTTTTCTGTAACAGCAATCATCAACGCAATGATTTTAGAAATACTTTGAATTGTAAATTTTTGATTGATATCGCCAACATTTATCACTTTACCATTTTCATTAACTACAGAAAAAGCAATTTTATCCGCTTGCATTTTTCCTAATTCTGGAATATAATCGGCAACTTTTCCTTCTTTGTAAAAAGCTTTATTTCTCTCAAGAATATCGTTTAATGTTTTTTCATTAATCTGTAAACTTCTCGAACTATTTTTTGACATATTTTGTCCATAAACAGTTTGATTAATTGGATTAAAACATGTTAAAGTAAGACTTAGAAGTAATGTTGAGAATGTATATCGTTTCATTTTATTTGATGTAAAACACAAACTTAAAAAATATTTGGTTGATTCGCCGAGATAAAATAGTTTTATATAAAATGTAGAATCTAAAATTTATAAAAAAATGAAATATTTCGTCCTATTGTTATCGAGTTTGTCTTTTGCGCAAACCTATCAAGTGATTAATGAGGAAAATTCGTCTGTTAGTTACCGAGGTTTGGCTTTTCAGGATGCAAAAACGTTTATTGTTTCTGGCTCAAAAAATACAATTGGTAAAACGATAGATGGTGGTAAAACATTTAGTTGGATTAACCCGAAAGTTGTTGAAAATAGAGATTTTAGAGATGTAGAAGTTTTAGGAAAAGATAACTATTTAGCTTTAGGAATTGATTCTCCTGCTTATGTTTTGCAAACGAAAGATGGCGGAAAATCATGGAATAAAGTGTATGAAAATAATGAAAAAGGTATTTTTTTAGATGCAATTTATGTGGATAAAACTTCGAAAAAGATTATTGTCTTGGGCGATCCAATGTCGCCAGATAAACCATTTGTATTAACGTCTTCGATTACTGATCCGACAAAATGGGAAGTTGCAAAATCGCTTCATGGTCAACCTTTGCGTTTAAAAAATCCGAAAGAAGCTTTTTTTGCTTCAAGTGGAAGTAATTTGTATGTAGATGCAAAGCAAACCTTGATTGTGACAGGAGGAGAGCTATCGAATTTATACTATTATACGCCAAAAGGTGGTCAAATGTATGCGTTAGAGAAAACAAAAAGTTCTACTTCTGGAATTAATGGAATGGCTTATGACGCAACAAATAATGTAGGATATTTGGTTGGTGGAGATTTTACAAAACCAGAAGATTCGAGCTATAATTTCTATAAATTTAAGTTGACAAATGGTAAAATTGCTTTTCAAGATTCATGGAAATATCCAACAGGATATAAATCTGGCGTAACAATTATTTCAAAAGATAAAGTCTTGGTTTGTGGCTATTCTGGAGTGGATTATTCAGCAGATGGAGGACATAATTGGACAACTATTACACAAGATAGTTACAATACGTGTACAGTTTCGCCAGATAAGAAATATGTGATTTTGGTTGGGAATAAAGGAAAGATAGGAAAAGTTACGTTATAAAGATTTTCTAAAATTAAAATTAGATTAGAAATTGATTTTCAATTTTATAAATATTAGTTTCTTAGTAAATTTGAATAACCTAATACAATTCATAGTAAAGGGTGGTTAGTAGTTTTTTTAGTAAAAGTTCAGATATTTTTTATCTGAACTTTTTTCGTTAAAATTATTCTTAAAGTTGAGAATTAATTCTTCTTATGATTTCATAATCTTTAACTTTAATAAAATTCAATCTAAAAAATATTCAAAATGAAAAGAAGTGCAAAAGCAGTTTGGAATGGTTCGGTTACAGAAGGATCAGGAACATTAACCACACAAAGTACAGTATTAGATAATACACAATATTCGTTCAAAAGTAGATTTGAAGAGGGAGTAGGAACAAACCCAGAAGAACTTTTGGCAGCGGCTCATGCAGGTTGTTTTACAATGAAAACTTCAGGTTTATTGGGAGAAGCGGGATATACAGCAGAAAAATTAGAAACCGATTGTAAAATTGTTTTTGAAGGAGGAAAAGTTGTTCGATCAGAATTAAGTTTAACAGCAAGTATTCCTTCGATTACAGATGAAGAATTTCAGAAAATAGCAAAAGAGGCAGAAGAAACCTGTCCGATTAGTGTTTCATTTAGTTTCGAAAAAGTGTTGATTTCTGCAGTTTTAGTTGAATAAATTGATAGAATCAAAATAGAAAATCCAACAAATTACTTGTTGGATTTTTTGTTATTTCAAAACTGGAATTTCGATGTAAGAATCGTGATAAATTCGTTGTGTTTGTTTCAAGAAATCTTTCGCGGTTGCTTCATAAACATTCATAAATTGTTGCGGATTGCGGTCTGCTAAAGGAAACCATGTATTTTGAACTTGAATCATAATACGATGTCCTTTCTTGAAAGTATGTCCAACATCTGGCATAGAATACGTTACGTTTGTTTTCTGATTAGGAACCATTGCTTCGGGTTTTTCAAAACTATTGCGGTATTTTCCTCGCATAATTTCGGCACGAATCAAATTTTGATATCCAGCTATCAATTTTCCATTATATTTTGGTATATCTTCAGGGAAAACATCAATCAATTTTACTACATAATCAGCATCTGTTCCCGTTGACGAAACAAATAAATGATTGATAATTGGACCTGTAATCGTCATATCTTCCGTTAAAATATCGGTTTGATAAACCATAACATCAGGACGAGTTGACGCAAATCGTTGATCATCGACCATATATTCTCGCGGACGACTTTCTAAAACACCACCTTGATATGGAACAGGATTATTTGGATCTGCTATATATTCATCAAAACTTGTATTATTAGTCTGTTGAAAAGATATTTTTCCGTTGGCTTGCAAATACATTTTCTGAGTTGTCACATTCTTTGGTGGCCAAGTATCAAACTGTTTCCATTCGTTAGAACCTGTGATAAAGATTTGCGCTTCTGTCGGTTTGAAATTTCCTTTATCTTTTAAATAATAATTGAAAAAAGGTAATTCAATTTGTTGCTGATAATATTCACCTGTTGGCGTTCCAAACTGCATATCGCCAAACGTATCGGCTTTAGAGCGAACCCAACCACCATGAAACCATGGTCCAGCGACCAAAATATTTGTCGCATTCGGATTTTGCTTTTCAATTGCTTTATAAGTTTCAAAAGCACCATAAACATCCTCTGCGTCAAAGAAACCACCAACCGTCATCACAGCAGGTTTCACATTGGTAAGATGTGGCAAAGGATTTCTATCTTGCCAAAATTGATCATAATCAGGATGTGCAAACAAATCATTGTAGAATTTGATATTATCTTGAAAATATTTATCCTTCAATTCCTTTACAGATCCACCTTCTAAATAAAAACGGTAATTATCTTTGATTGGATATTCTAATGATTTTGGACCTTTATCTGGCGTAATTGGTTGCGGACGTTTTACACCAAATGACGACATAAATTTGAAAGAATCATTCAGAAATAATACACCATTGTGATGAAAATCGTCGCCTAAAAACCAATTCGTAACTGGTGCTTGTGGCGAAACAGCTTTCAAGGTTGGATGCGAATTAACTAAACTCATTGTTGAATAAAAACCAGGATAAGAAATTCCATAGATTCCAGCTTTTTGGTTGTAATTTTTCATGTTTTTTGCCAACCATTCCAATGTGTCGTACGTATCTGTACTTTCGTCAATCGCTTTTTTATTTTTCGTTTTATTAACAGGTCGTACATCTTCAAATTCACCCTCGCTCATCCATTTTCCTCTCACATCTTGGTAAACGAAAATAAAACCTTCGCGCATTTCTGCAGGGAAATTTCCAAGTGATTTTTTATACTCATCTGCTCCATAAGGCGCTACGGTATAAGGTGTTCGATTAAGTAAAACAGGATATTTTTTGGTTTGATCTTTTGGCGTATAAATAGCCGTGAACAATTTCGTTCCATCTCGCATCGGAATCAATTGTTCGGTCTTTTCATAATGCTCTCTAACATAGGCAGAATCTGCTTTTGCAACTTGCGCATAGCTAATTCCACTCATCAAAATAAGACTAAGTAGAGTTGCTTTTTGAGTAAATTTTTTCACGTGTTTATCAATTTTACAATACTATAAATGTAAAAAACTTTTAAATTTTACACTTATAAATCGAATTATTTTCTACAAATGATTTCAATATCGATAAAGTTTTAATTATTTTTTATGAATTCGAAAATTCGAACACTTTTTTTGACTAAATTAGTTAGCCAAAATCAATTGAAATGAAGTTAACTGCAAAAGCAACAATTCAAATTCAGAAACCTAAAAATGAAGTTTTTGATGCGATTGTTAATCCAAATAAGATGAATCAATATTTTATCGCTTCTTCTACGGGTGCTATCGAAACTGGAAAAATTGTTGAATGGAAATTCCCTGAGTTTGATGATATTTTTCCTGTAATGGGAGGCGATTTAAAACAAGATGAATACATTTCGTTTGATTGGAGTGGCGGTGTTGATGATATGTTGGTGGAAATTTTTCTTGAAAAAGGAGAAAATGATTCGACAATTGTCAAAGTCATTGAACATGAAATGAATGATGATGAAGCTGGAATTAAGCAATTGATGGGACAAACAGAAGGTTGGGCTAATTTCTTGGCTTGTTTGAAAGCTTATCTCGAATATGGAATTAATTTGCGCAAAGGTGCTTTTGATTTTATGAAACCTTAAAAATGAACAAAAGACATACGTATGATCACAATCGAAACAATAATAAATGCTCCAATAGATCAAGTTTGGAAAGCTTTTAATTCTCCTGAAGATATTGTAAAATGGAATCAAGCTTCTGATGATTGGCATTGTCCGAAAGCAGAAAATGATTTGCAAGTTGGTGGAAAATTAAAGAGTACGATGGCTGCGAAAGATGGCAGTTTTCAATTCGAATTTGAAGCTAAATATGATGAAATCATTCCAAATAAATTTATTCGTTATTACATTGCAGATGGTCGTAAGGTTGAAATTAATTTTCATGAAGAAAATAATTTAACCAAAATCACAGAAAAATTTGAACCAGAAAGTCAGAATCCTACTGAAATGCAACAACAAGGTTGGCAAGCTATTTTGAATAGTTTCAAAAATTATGTTGAATCAAATCGATAAAAATAGTAGAAGATGGAAGAAAATAAATCGAAAATTGGTCAAATGGTTTGGGCTGATTTAACTGTTGAAAATTCGACTGAATTAAAAGATTTTTACAAAGAAGTGATTGGTTGGGAAGTCAAAAATGTTGCGATGAAAGATGGCGAAGAAGAATACAATGATTATGCAATGATGTCTTCTCCAGAAAATGCGGCTGGTGGAGTTTGTACGAAACGTGGTATGAATAAAGGAATTCCTTCGCAATGGATTATGTACATTAGTGTAGAAAATGTTGCGGAAAGTTTACAAAAAGCGTTGGAAATGGGAGGGAAATCTATTCATGAGATTAAAAATAAAGAAGGAAATCTTCAATTTGCAATTGTAGAAGATTCTGCTGGAGCTGTTTTTGGATTAGCAAATGCTTAAAATATGAAAAAAGTATCGTTTACAGAAGTAATTTATGCGCAGCCTAAACATGTGCATAAAGTAATGATTGCGCCAGATTCGTATAAAATTTGGACGAAATCGTTTAGTGAAACTTCAGATTTTAAAGGAGATTGGTCCGAAGGTTCTCATGTTTATTTCACTTATGATACCGAGAAAGGTTCGGCAGCGATGATTGCTACAATAGATGAAAATATTATTGGAAAATCAATCAAAATGCGTCATATAGGAAAGCTGAATGAAGAAGGTCAAGAGATTTTTGATGGACCAGAAATTGATGCGTGGAAAAATACAGAAGAAACCTATAAAATGGAAGATGTAGAAGGTCATACACGATTAACCTGTTCGGTAGAAATAGATGATCAGGTTTTTCCAGAAGCTCAAGTCAGAGAAATGTGGATAAATGCACTGCGCAAGTTGAAAGAAATTTGCGAGGATTAATTATGATGGCAGATAATTTCACAACTATTGATGAATATATTCTTGGGTTTGATCAAGCTAAACAGGAGATTTTAGAAAACATAAGAAAAATTATTCACGAAACTGTACCAAGAGCAACAGAAACGATTAATTATAAAATGCCAACATTTCGTTTGAATGGAAATGTGATTCATTTTGCGATGTTTAAAAATCATGTAGGAATTTATCCTGGAGCTGAAACAATCGAACATTTTCAAAATAATTTAACCGATTATAAAACATCAAAAGGTGCAATACAACTTCCCTTGGATAAAGTTTTACCGAAGAAATTATTGAGAGAAATTGTGTTGTATAAAGTTAGTTTGATGAAAGATCAGAAAGCTGAAGAATGGACGAAATACAATGGTAATTGGGCAGAAGCGAATGAGAAAATTCAACAAGTTGTAAATGAAACGGAACTTGTAAAAGAGTTTAAATGGGGTGGAGATATTTATACGTTTAACAAGAAAAATGTGTTGGCATTTAGTGGTTTCAAAAATCATTTTGCGTTGTGGTTTCACAATGGCGTTTTCTTGAAAGATCAATATAAAGTTTTGGTGAATGCGAATGAAGAAAAAACGAAAGCTTTGCGTCAATGGAGATTTAATTCTGCCGATGAAATTGATGTCGAAAAAGTAAGAGAATATGTCTTAGAAGCGATTCAATTGGTGAAAGACGGAAAGGAAATAAAACCTCAAAAATCTGTACCAAAAGAAGTTGATGGGATTTTGAAAGAAACTCTAAATCAAAACAATAAATTATTTACTTCATTTAAAGCTTTAACTTCAGGAAGACAAAAAGAATACATCGAATATATTGATGAAGCAAAACAAGAGAAAACGAAAATTTCTCGCATCGAAAAAATAAAACCTATGATTTTAGAAGGAAAAGGTTTGAATGATAAATATCGAAAATAATGCAATATGAAGTCGCAAATTTAGAAGAATATTTAACGTCAATTCCAGTAGAAAGAAAAGAAGCTGTTGAGAAATTAATTAAAATTTTGGCAGATAAATTACCCACTGGTTTCGAGTTGCAGTTGAGCTATGGTCATCTTGGGTTTGTTGTACCGTTTTCACTTTATCCGAATGGTTATCATTGCGATCCGAAATCACCGTTGCCGTTTATCAATATTGCTTCTCAAAAGAATTTCATTGCGTTATATCACATGGGAATTTATATGGACAATAAATTGCTGAATTGGTTTGTTGATGAATATCCAAAATACTCAAAACGTAAATTAGATATGGGAAAAAGTTGTATTCGTTTCAAAAAAGTAGAGGATATTCCGTTTGAATTAATCGGAGAATTAGCGCAAAAAATTACGCCACAACAATGGATAGAAAATTATGAAAAAGTACTACTTAATCGAAAAAAATAAATCATGTCACAAATCGATAAATTTTTAAAAAAATTAGAAAAAAATAATAACCGCGAATGGTTTACAGAACATAAAGTTGAATTTGATACAGCGAAAGCTGAAGCAGATTCAATTTTCAATGTGATTTACCAAGAATTAAGTAAAAAGGAAGAATTAGAACCGCTTAAAATTTATAGAATTTATAGAGATGTTCGTTTTTCTCATGATAAAACTCCTTATAAAACTCATTTTTCTGCGCAAACAGGTCGCAAAAAGCCACTTAATAGAGGTGGGTATTATTTCCATATTCAACCGAATCATAATTTTATAGGTGTTGGTTTTTGGGGGACCAGAGCGCGATGATTTGCTTCGTATTAGAAAAGATATTGAAGTTTCGGATGAATTAGCGAAGATTCTTCAATCCAAAACAATTATGAATGAGTTTGGAGAAATGCAAGGAGAAGAAGTGAAATCTGCTCCAAAAGGTTTTTCGAAAGATCATGAGCGAATTGAATTGTTGCGTAAAAAGCAATATTTATTTATCAAGAATTTCACGGATGAAGAAGTTTTAGCAAAAGATTTTCCGCAGAAAGTGGCGAAATCAATTCAGGTTCTTCAACCATTTTTGAATTATATGACAGAGGTTTTAACAACCGATGAAAATGGTCAACCATTATATTAAAAAAATAATCACAAAAAAACACTATATTATGGCTAAAGTACACGCTTACTTAAATTTTAACGGAGATTGCGAAAAGGCATTTCAGTTTTATGAAACTGTTTTTGAAACGCAAAATATTGGGATGTATAAAATGGGAGATATGCCGCCAAATCCAGAATTTCAGATTCCAGAAAGTGCAAAGGATAAAGTTTCGCATGTGGCATTGTTTATTAATGAAACAACAATGTTAATGGGTTCTGATATTATTGAAGAATTTGGACATCAATACAAAGCTGGAAACAATAATTACATTATGCTTGATGTTGATAATCCCGCAGAAGCGCATCAATTATATGATCGTCTTTCGGTAAATGCAAAATCGTTAGAAATGCCTTTGGCTGAGCAGTTTTTTGCTGAGCTTTATGCGTCTTTTATTGATCAATTTGGAACACCTTGGATGATTCATTTCGAAGGAAATAAAGCGCATTCGATGTAAAATATAGTTTAAGAATAAAACATAAAACCTCTCAACTTGAGAGGTTTTATGTTTTAATGATACAATCTAAATCCTAATTTCAGGCATATATTGGCGTGTTTATGAAACAATGCATGTACAAGCTCTTCTTCGTCATCAATTTCTTTTGCTAAACAAAAATAATATTGATCTAAAATTGTACTCAAAATTGGAGAAGGGTTTACATATCCAGATAAGGCTTTTGCTCCTGTAACATCAATAAAATATTGAAAACTTTCGTCTTCCAAATTTAAACTCATTGTATTTGCAAAATGAACAATTTTATCGGTTAGTTTTCCTTGAAAAATTTCTGCTACTTCTTCCAAACTATAGTAATAATCATCAATTTGAATTTGATTTCCTTCGCCTTCAAAAACTAAATAAATGATTTTATAATCTCTAAAATATTTATCATGATAAAGAAGATTGGTCAAACTTTCTTCGAAACCTTCAAAGCTATCAGTCGTTTTATAAACATTTGTAATCTGAAATTCTCGAGCCAAATGTTCCAAAAATTCCAATAATTGCGAATCATTTTGCTCTTCAATATCTGCTACAGATTCCAAACAAAACAATTTGAAATCATCTTCGTCTTCAGTTCGTATAATATCCTTCATCTATTTTACTATTTTTCAAAGGTAAGATGTAATTTTTAAATGATTAAAATCACGCGAACAATGATTAATATTTATTAATTTAGAATTATTCTATATAAATAAATTTAATGAAAAATAATATTGATTTACAAAATCTTGCGGAACAATTGAGTTGTCCAAATGGAGACGAAGGAATTGAAGTTGGTGAGCAAATGAATGAAAGTAATTTTGGTATGATAAAAACGACAATAGATCATTTACAATTACAAAATAAAGAACAAATATTAGAGTTAGGTCATGGAAATTGTAAGCATTTACCTTATGTATTAAATCAAGCAAAGGATTTAGAATATATTGGTTTAGAACTTTCACAGGTCATGAAAAATAGTGCTATCACGAACAATTCTGATTATTTGAATGCAAATATTAGATTTGAAATAATTATGGATGAAAGAATTCATTTTTATGAAAAACGTTTTGATAAAATTTTCACAGTGAATACAATCTATTTTTGGAAAAATCCTAAATTTTTCTTGAGTGAAATTTATAGAGTCTTGAAATTCAATGGGGAATTTGCTCTTACTTTTGCTAAAAAGGAATTTATGGAAACTTTACCTTTTACTCAATTTGGCTTCAATTTATACACAGAAGACGAAGTGATAAAACTATTGAAATCAGCTAAATTTTCTATTGAAAATAGAAAAACATTTTCAGAAAGTGTAATTAGCAAAGCTGGCGAAAAAGTTGAAAGAGAGTATAGTATAATTATTGCAAAAAAATAAAATGATTTTTATTGATAATAAACTTAATTTTTTTGAGAAAAGAATGAGTAAATAATTTCTAAAGTAGAAAGAATTAGCAGAAATTTGTATCCTTATTTCAAGAATATGAAACAACCACAAAGAGTATTCGATTTATCTCGATTTCAAGAAAAAAATACACCTAACATTTCGATTTTTAATTACAAAGAAAAAGGAGAATGGAAGGGAATTTCTACAACAGATTTTATCAATCGAGTAAATAATATTTCGAAAGGTTTGATTGCAAATGGTGTTCAACAAAATGATAAAGTTGCGTTAATCAGCGAAAATCGTTTAGAATGGAATTTAGTAGATTTTGCAATTCAGCAAATTGGAGCTGTTGTTGTGGCAATTTATCCCAATATTTCGGATAATGATTACGAATTTATTCTAAATGATGCCGAAATCAAACTTTGTTTTGTGAGCAATGATGCGTTGTATCAACGATTATTAGGAATCAAAGATCGTATTCCAAATCTTGAACAAGTTTATACATTTAATACTTATCCGCATACACCAAATTGGATTGAGCTAATTTCGAAAGGAATTTCTATTGCTGATGAGGTTTTACAAACAAATATGGACAATGTAAAACCAACTGATTTAGCAACTCTTATTTATACTTCTGGAACAACAGGAAACCCGAAAGGCGTTATGCTTTCTCACGAAAATTTATTGGCTGATGTCAATAGTTCCGAATATTCTTTTCCTGTAAAAGCGTATGATAAAGCGTTGTCTTTTTTACCTGCTTGTCATGCGTATGAACGCGTCTTTCAATACGTGTACATCAAAATGGGATTACCAATCTATTTTGCACAATCAATGGATACGATTGGGCAAGATATGAAAGAAGTTCAACCACATATTTTTTCGGCTGTTCCACGTGTTTTAGAGAAAGTTTACGATAAAATAATGGCGACTGGAGAACAATTGACAGGAGTAAAAAGAGCTTTATTCTTTTGGGCAATTTCGTTAGGAGAACAGTATGATTTAGATGAATCAAAGCTTTCGGCTTGGTATAAATTTCAATTAAACATTGCTCGAAAATTAATTTTTTCGAAATGGAAAGCGGCGCTTGGCGGTAATGTCAAAGGAATTGCATCGGGAAGTGCAACTTTACAAACTCGTTTATTAAAATTGTATTTAGCAGCCGGAATTCCAATTTACGAAGGTTATGGTTTAACAGAAGCTGGACCTTGTTTATCTGTAAATTGTATCAAACGTGGAATGAAAATCGGAACTGTAGGGATTCCTTTGATTGATATTGAAATTAAATTAGCCGAAGACGGAGAAATCTTAGCAAAAGGAAAAAATATCATGCAAGGATATTATAAAAATCCTGTAGCGACTGCTGAAGTTTTGAAAGATGGTTGGTTGTATACGGGCGATATTGGCGAATGGGTTGATGATAAATTCTTAAAAATTATCGATCGTAAAAAAGAAATGTTCAAGACTTCTGGAGGAAAATATGTTGTTCCGCAACAAATTGAGAAAATTCTTTCAGAATCTAATTATATCGAACAAATTATGGTGGTTGGAGAAGGACGAAAATTCCCAGCTGCTTTGGTTATTCCTTCATATGATAACTGCATTGATTGGGCAAAAACAAATGAATCTTCATTGATTAATTTACCTCTTGAAGAATTTTTAACGCATCCAAAAATTTATGAATTGATAGGAAATGAAATCAATAAATTAAATGTCAATTTTGGAAATTGGGAAAAAATTAAAAAATTTCATTTATTACCTTATGAATTCACAATTGAAGCGGGAGAATTAACGCCAACTTTGAAAATGAAACGTAAAATCATTTCAGAAAAATATAAAAAAGAAATTGACGAAATTTATAAATAAAAAAATCCCTCAATTCACCATGAATTGAGGGATTTTTTATGGATTCATTCTTCCATTAGAATATCCTCGAATCACAGTATAATTTACTTTTCTTATACTATCCATAAAAGAAGCGTTATCGGTATATAGAATAAAATCTACTTTCTCTTTGATGTTTCCATGAGTTTCAAATTCATTATAAAGTGAATTAACTTGAAGTTTTCCTTTATTTTCTTTTAAGAATAATTCAAAAAATGAATCATTTCCACCTTTGGGAGTAAAATAATTAGTTGGTAAATGTTTACAATCACAATTATCAGTGCTCAAATAATAGTGTCCAGAACATTGTAATTCATATAATTTAATATCTCCAATTTTATAGGACTTTTTAAAATCAGAGCTGCAAGAGTAAAATAATAGGAGAAAAAAAATTAGATATTTCATAATTGTAATAGTTATGACGAATATAAATCTTTTTAAGTTGAGGATAAAATTTTTGAAAAACTCATCATTTTACGTTATTTTCGACGAATTCTTTTCAAAATTACAAAACTATAAGTGCGCTATGGAAGCAACCAGAATTTTTGATTTACCAAAACGTCAGCTGGAGAAGTTTCCTGATTTATCCATGTTTGTATCCAAACAAAATGGAGAATGGAAACCAATGAAAACCACAACTTTTTTAGAACATGTTGATGCAATCTCAAAAGGATTGATCGCTTGTGGAGTTCAACCAGGTGAAAAAGTGGGATTAATCTCAGAAAATCGTGTCGAATGGAATATGATAGATTATGCTATACAACAAATCGGAGCTGTTGTGGTAGCGATTTATCCGAATATTTCTGACAACGATTACGAATATATTTTTAGCGATTCGGCTATAAAATTGTGTTTTACAAGTAATCTCGATTTGTACACGCGAATCAATCAACTCAAAACAAAATTGCCTTCATTAGAGCAATTGTACTCGATTGATGAGTTTGAAAATACCGAAAGTTGGAATGTTTTAATCGAAAAAGGAAAAACAATTCAACAAGAAGAAATAGACAAACGTGCCGCAAATGTAAAGCACGAAGATTTAGCTTTTTTAATCTATACATCAGGAACAACGGGAAATCCGAAAGGCGTGATGTTGTCGCATAAAAATATTATTGCAGATGTTATGGCTTGCGAATATTCAACACCACTTGATCCTTACGATCGTGCTTTGACCTTTCTTCCAGCTTGTCATGCGTATGAGCGAACAATTCAGTACTTGTATGTGTACATGGGAATTTCGATATATTTTGCAGAATCGATGGAGAAGATTGGCGATAATTTAAAAGAAATCAAACCGCATATGATTACGGCTGTTCCTCGTGTGATTGAAAAAGTGTATGAAAAAATCATGCAAACGGGAGCGCAATTATCAGGTTTTAAGAAATCTATTTTTGATTGGGCTGTAAAAGTTGGCGATGAGTTTGTGTTAGAAGACGATCAGCGTTCGGCAATTTATAATTTGAAATTAGCAATTGCTAGAAAATTAGTTTTACACAAATGGTACGAAGGACTTGGAGGCGAATTAAAAGCAATTGTAACGGGAAGTGCAGCGATTCAACAACGAATTGTTCGCGTATTTTTAGCCGCTGAAATCCCAATTTATGAAGGTTATGGATTGACAGAAGCTTCACCAGTAATTGCGGTGAATTGTTTTCGTCGAGGAAAAAAGATTGGAACTGTTGGACCTCCGCTGAAAGGTGTTGAAGTAAAATTGGCCGATGATGGCGAAATTTTAGTAAAAGGTGATATTGTGATGATGGGTTATCATAATTTGCCAGAAAAAACTGCCGAAGAAATCAGAGATGGTTGGTTATATACGGGGGATATTGGCGAATGGGTTGACAATAAATTCTTGAAAATTGTTGACCGTAAAAAAGAAATGTACAAAACTTCGGGAGGAAAATATATTGTTCCACAACAAATCGAAATGAAAATGGTAGAATCGCCATTCATCGAGCAATTGATGGTTGTTGGAGAAGGCGAGAAGTTTCCTGGTGCTTTTGTGGTTCCGAGTTATACAAATCTCAAAAAATGGGCGCAGTCAAATGCTTCGGAAATTGTAAATCTTCCTCATGATGAATTTCAGAAAAGTGATGTTGTCAAAAAGAAATTAGAAGAAGAAATCAATCAACTGAATAATCATTTCGGACATTGGGAGCAAATCAAAAAGATTGCAACTATTCCAAATGAAATGACTGTAGAAGGAGGAGAGTTGACGCCAACGTTAAAGTTTAAACGTAAAATCATTTTAGAAAAATACAAGAAACAATACCAAGAAATTTTTGGATAATTAATAAGAGTCTCAGTTTTTTGAGACTCTTTTTTATAACCTTTAATTAAGATTAAAATCTATATTTTTGTAAAAACAAAATCAATTGAATTCAGTTAAAGTTTACGCAAAACAAACAAGCAATTGGGGATTATTATTCGGTAGTCTTTTATTTTTTGCTTGTTCAATTTATTTATTTCTAAACGCCAATCAAGTTAATTCTCCGCAAACTGCAAAAATTTTAAGCGGAGTTTTATTTGTTCCAAGTTTACTATTCATCATCGTTTCAATCAAAAAATTGATGAAAAAACAATTGATTTTATTGATTGATAAAAAAGGAATTGTTTACAAACCTACGGATCATTTGAATTATATTGAATGGGGAAAAATCTTGGAAATTGAAGAACTGAAATTACCTCGTCAACGTGTCATCAATGTAAAAGTTGTTGATGCTGATAAGTTTATCAATAATGAATCTCAAAAATTCCTACAAGCGCGCATGAGATTTTGGAATAAAATATATGGTGCTGTTGTTTCGTTTGACGCAAATACATTAGATAAAAATCACTTCGAAATCATGAATCTTTTTGACGAATTTATGGAAGATTATAAGATTTCTACAGCGTCAAAAAATGATTAATTCGAAAGAATAGACTATTTTTGCAGTATGCAAATCGATTTACTTTATAAAAATTTGGGCATCAAAGATATGAATGCAATGCAACGTTCAGCATTCAAAATGTCCGAAAATCAACGAGATTTAATTCTATTATCACCAACAGGTTCTGGTAAAACATTGGCGTTTTTATTTCCGACTTTAAGAGATTTAAATCCAGATGTAAAAGGTGTTCAAACCTTAATTTTAGTTCCTGCGCGTGAGTTAGCTTTACAAATCGAAACAGTTTTCAAATCGATGAAGTCTGATTATAAAGTAACGTGTTGTTATGGAGGTCACAATACAAAAGTTGAGCAAAATACTTTGTTAGAAGCTCCAGCTGTATTAATTGGGACTCCAGGACGTATTGCGTATCATTTGCGTAACGAAAATTTTGATCCTTCGACTGTTCAAACTTTAATTTTAGACGAGTTTGATAAAGCGTTAGAATTAGGTTTTCAAGAAGATATGAGCTTTATTGTAGAGCAACTTTCTGGTTTGAAACAACGTATTTTGACTTCTGCTACAGAAATGGAAAATATTCCAGAATTTGTTGGATTGAATGACGAAAAAATTGTGAGTTATCTGAAACAAATCGAGGTAAAACCAGATTTACACATGAAAGTGGTGAATACCATTTCTGAAGAAAAATTGGATACATTGTTCAATTTGATTTGTAAAATTGGAAGCAAACGCATGTTGATTTTCTGTAATCACCGCGATGCAGTTGATCGTATTAGCAATTTGTTGCATGAAAAAGGAATTGCACGCGAAAGTTTTCATGGAGGAATGGAACAAGACGAACGTGAACGTGCGTTACTGAAATTCAGAAATGATTCGGTTCGAGTTTTAATTACAACAGATTTGGCTGCGCGTGGTTTGGATATTCCAGAAGTAGATTCGATTATTCATTATCAATTACCTGCAAAAGAAGCTGCTTTTATCCACAGAAATGGACGTACAGCTCGTATGAATGCGAAAGGTTTTGTTTATTTAATTATCAGTAATGAAGAGCATTTTCCGTTTGTAAATGAAAATTTACCAATCGAAAATTTAGGTGGAACATATAAAATTCCAGAACGTACTCCTTACCAAACGATTTATATTTCTGCAGGAAAAAAAGACAAAGTAAACAAAGTTGATATTGTTGGATTTTTGTTCAAAAAAGGAGGTTTAGAAAAAAACGATGTCGGAATTATTGAGGTAAAAGATACCACTTTGTATGTTGCGATTAACCGTAAAAAAGTTCCAGATTTATTGAAAAAATTGAACGGTCAAAAAGTAAAAAATAAGAAAGTAAAAATGCAAATTGCATACTAAAATATAAATTTATGTTAGCACACCACGTACTATTTTGGTTAAAAGATGACGCTACAGAAGCTGAAGTGAATACATTTCATCAAGCTTTGAAAGATTTAGAACCAATTGCTCCTTCAGTATTTTTTCATGTTGGAACACCAGCAAATATCGAAAGAGATGTTATCGACGCTTCGTATTCGTTTTCTTTGTTTGCAGCTTTCGAAACGATGGAACAATTTGAGACGTATCAAAAACATCCACAACATATCGAGTTTTTGAATGGTCCAAATAAATTAGCAAAACGAGTATTAATCTATGATGCAGATTAATCGTTAGAAAAATATAACCTTAAATCCGTCATTTGACGGATTTTTTTATTTTCTAAAACTTTATAAATCAAGTTTATTTATAATTAATTATACTTATTTTTGTACAAAATATTGTACATATGTTGATAACAAATATTTCTGAATTTAGAAAAGATATGAAAGAATATTTTGATCGTGTGACGAATAATTTTGAAACATTGATTATTAATCGTGGAAAAAATTCTGGTGTTGTTATTATGTCATTAGAAGAGTATAATTCGCTAATGGCTACGAATCATGAGCTTTCTTCTCGCAAAAATGAAGAGCGTTTGGATGCTGCAATTGAGAAATTAAAAACTCAGAAAACGTTTACAAAGGAGTTAATTGAAGAATAGATGAAAATCGTTTTTGTTGATGAATCATGGGAAGATTATTTGTATTGGCAAAAAACAGATAAATCTAAATTTAAAAAGATCAATGAATTGATTAAAGGTATTGCTCGAAATCCTTTTGATGGTCTGGGGAAACCAGAAGCTTTGAAACATAAATATGCAGGATTTTGGTCGAGAAGAATAGATCATGAACATCGGTTAATATATCGTGTTGTAGAAGATGAAATTCAAATTGCGAAATGTCGTTTTCATTATGATTGATATACTTCTTTATCAATCAACAATATAATCTATCATACAATAATCACGAATTTCTATCAAAATAAGCAAATAATCGTTACAAATACCCGTAAATTTGCAAATGATTTCTGAAAAGGAAATCAATAGAATTTAAGCAATGATTATAGAGACAGAAGAAGAGTTAATCGGAATGAAAAAAGTCAGCGAAGCTGTAGCCGTTACTCTTAAAGAGATGAAAGATTATGTAAAACCTGGAATGTCAACAAAAGAATTGGACGATTTTGGTGCGAAGATTATGCACAAATTTGGTTGCAAATCAGCTCCTTTCGAGACGTATCAATTTCCTGGTTATACTTGCTTAAGCGTGAATGAAGAAATTTGTCACGGAATTCCAAGAGCCGATAAAATTTTGAAAGACGGAGATGTGATTAATATTGATGTTTCTGGAGAATTAGGTGGTTTTTGGGCTGATAATGGAGGTTCTATTGTTGTTGGAGAAGATGTGAATGGTTATCAAAAAATTGTTGATGCATCTATTTCTGCGCTTCAAAAAGCAATTGCGGCTGTAAAATCTGGAGTTAAAATCGCTGATATTGGTGGAATTATTGAGAAAGAAGCAAAAAAACATCATTATCATGTGATTGAGAATTTAACTGGTCATGGAGTAGGGCGTTCATTGCACGAAGAACCGTTAGATTTGATGAATTTCAGAGATCCAGATGATAAACGTCGATTCCGTAAAAATTCAGTTATTGCATTGGAAACTTTTATTTCAGAAAATTCTTACGAAGCAATTGAGCAAGCGGATGGTTGGACAATGATAGGAAATGCACCTGGCGTTTTTGCACAACACGAACATACTGTTTTGGTAACTTCTGAAGGTCCTATGATTTTAACGCACATGAATGGTAATTGGTAAAATTATATGAAGAGAAACGAATATATTAAAGTAGACCGCGAAGTGGTCAAAAAAATGAGCGAAGATATTCAGGCTTATTTAACAGAAAATAAGTTGGAACGTGTAAAAACGAAGGACATGATGCCTTTCTTAATAGAAAAAGGATATTTTCCTCACGATCGTAAAAAAGGATATCCTTTACGTCAGATTCTAACTGATTTGAAAAAATCGGAAGAATTACATTTATTACCACAAGCATTTCCAGAATATTTGGAAGTCGAGAATAAAAAAACATCTACCTACTGGTATTTTAGTCCAGTAAAATAATATTAAACACTTCTATTGAAGTGTTTTTTTATTGTTAACGAATTCAAAATCTTTACTTTTTGGAATATTAATTGATACAATCTGATTGTTTTTTAGTTGAAAAAATCAAGTTTTTTAATTTCTTATCTTATGTCAATGAAATCTCATTGAGGTCTGAGCTAAATTTGTCCTATCAAAATAATTAATTAAAAACAATCAAATAATCATTCGTTATGAAAAAATTATTATTCACGTTAATGTTATCAGCAGCTTCAATGTCTGCATTCGCTCAAAATTATACAAATGATAAAGCACACTCAAAATTAGGTTTTTCTGTTTCGCACATGACAATTTCTGATGTTGAAGGACAATTCCAAAATTTTGATGTTCATTTAAACTTTACAAAAGAAGATTTAAGCGATGCAAAATTTCATGTAGTTGCAGATATCAACTCTATCAATACAGGAGTTGAAGCACGTGATAATCATTTGAAATCAGCAGATTTTTTCAATGCAGCAAAAAATTCAAAATTAGAATTCTCTTCAAAAGGAATCACACGTGTTAAAGGAAATCAATTTAAAATGATTGGTGATTTAACATTAAACGGAGTAACTAAACCAGTTGCGTTAAAATTAGTTTACAACGGAAGTATCAATAATAACGGAGTTAAAACGTACGGATTTACAGTAAAAGGAAATGTAAAAAGAAGTGATTTTAACATCGGTGGTAATTTCCCAGAAGCTGTTGTAGGTGATGTTGTTACATTAACATCAAACTTAGAATTTTCAGCTTCAAAAGCTAAATAATAATAAATAAAATATATTATAAAAATCGTGGATTTCAATACGTTAAAATCAATTACTTCAAGTTTTTCTACAACTGATAAAATGCCAGTTTTATTTTTAGGACATGGCTCTCCGATGAACGCAATCGAAGAAAATATTTTTGTAGAAGGATGGAAGAAGATTGGAAAAACAATCCCAAAACCAAATGCGATTATTTGTATTTCGGCACATTGGGAAACGAAGGGATTAAAGTTACGGCTTTAGAACAACCCAAAACGATTCACGATTTTTATGGTTTTCCGCAAGCTTTATTCGATGTTGAATATCCAGCGCCAGGAAGTCCAGAATTAGCAACAGAGGTCAAAAATTTAATTAAAACAACAGAGGTTGATTTAGACAAAATGTGGGGATTTGACCACGGCTCTTGGAGTGTGATTAAATTTTTGTATCCAGAAGCAGATGTTCCGATGATAGAACTGAGTTTGGATGTTTATAAAACGCCAAAAGAGCATTACGAATTAGCGAAGGAATTAGACGCTTTGCGTAGTAAAGGGATATTAATAGTAGGAAGTGGGAATGTTGTACACAATTTGAGAGCATTAAATTGGAGCGAGCCAAATGCTGGTTATGATTGGGCTTATGAAGTGAATGATACATTCAAGAATATTGTTCAAACAGGTAATCACGACGAATTGTTCAATTTTGTACAAAAAGGTAGCGCATTTAATCTCGCCGTACCATCTATGGAACATTATTTGCCAGCTATTTACGCATTAGCATTACAAGGAAAAGAAGAGGAGCTAACACTTTTTAATGATAAACTAATTTATGGATCATTAGGAATGTTATCATTCAAAATAGGATAAATAAAATCAATTTAAATAACAAATAAAAACAAAACATTATGGCAACAAAATGGAATTTAGACCCTTCTCATTCAGAAGTCCAATTTAAAGTAAAACACATGGTAATTTCTACAGTAACAGGAAATTTTGATCATTTCAATGCTGATGTAGAAGCTAATTCAGATGATTTTTCTGATGCAAAATTTGAATTTGATGCAAAAGTAGATTCAATCAATACAAAAAATGCAGATCGTGATGGACATTTAAAATCAGCTGATTTCTTTGCTGCTGAGCAATTTCCAGAAATGAAATTTGAAAGTACTTCAGGTATTCAAAACGGAAAAATTAATGGAACTTTAGAAATTCGTGGTGAAAAACAGCCAATTACATTAAATGCAGATTTTGGTGGAGTTATCACTGATCCATGGGGATTACAAAGAGCTGGATTCGAATTTTCAGGAGAAATCAACCGTAAAGATTACGGATTAGGATGGAGCCAAGTAACAGAAGCTGGAGGATTAGTGGTTTCTGATAAAGTAAAATTATTGGTGAATTTAGAGTTTACTCAAGCCCAATAATCATAATTTTTAATAGCAAAAAAACCACTTCAAACGAAGTGGTTTTTTTTGTGTTATTTATTTTTGTTCTCCCAAAAAGTAGCATTTTTAATTCCGATTTCTGTAGGATTAAAATCAGGATTTTTAATTCCTTTTTTACGTTTGTCTTTATAATCTTTCCAGACCTTAAGCCCAACTCCGCTTAATAATAAAATAGCAATAACATTTACCCAAGCCATCAGACCAACACCAATATCTCCAATTGCCCAAGCAGTTTCAGCAGTTTTGATTGTTCCGTAATACGTAGCACCTAAAAAACAAATACGTAAAATCCATACATATACTTTTCTATTTCCTTTCTTGAAAATGTATGTAATATTCGTTTCAGCATAATAGTAATAAGCCATAATCGTTGTAAAAGCAAAGAAAAACAAAGCAATTGCAACAAAACTATTTCCGAATGAAGGAAAATGACTTGAAACAGCTGCTTGCGTAAAACCTGTATAATCTACTCCAGGAAGATTTTGAGTAATGAAACTTCCCGCTTTTTCTGGGTGATTCACATTGTATTTTCCTGTAAATAAAATCATAAAAGCAGTTGCAGTACATACAAATAATGTATCGATGTAAACAGAAAAAGCTTGTACCAAACCTTGTTGTGCAGGATGGTTTACTTCCGCAGCCGCAGCCGCATGAGGAGCAGTTCCTTGACCAGCTTCGTTAGAATAAATTCCACGTTTTATTCCCCAAGCAATTGCAGATCCAAAAACACCACTATAAAGTGATTCTTGATTGAAAGCTGATGAAAAAATTAATCGTAAAACTGATGGAACTTGATGGATATTCATTCCAATAATAATGATTGCCATTAAGATGTAAGCGCCTGCCATAAAAGGAACGATAAATTCAGAAGCTTGTCCCAAACGTTTTACACCTCCAAAAATAATCAAGGCTAATAATCCAATAATGACGAATCCTACAATGTTGATTGGAATTCCTACAAAATTATAAATAGGAATATCAAACGCGTTATTCAAAGCAGATGAAATACTATTCGACTGAACGCCTGGTAATAATAATCCACAACTCATAATTGTAATGATTGCAAACAAAACCGCGTACCATTTGATTCCTAAACCTTTTTCGATGTAGTATGAAGGACCTCCACGATATTCTCCATCGATTTCTTGCTTGTAGACCTGTCCTAATGCAGATTCTATGAATGCAGATGCACTTCCTAAAAATGCGATAAACCACATCCAAAAAATTGCTCCAGGGCCTCCCATTGCGATTGCAGTTGCAACACCAACAATGTTTCCAGTTCCGACACGACCAGAAATTGCTAAAGAAAAAGCTTGGAAAGGTGTGATTCCTTTGTCCGATTTTTCGCCACTAAATAGCAAGCGAACCATGTCTTTTATGTAGACTATTTGTAAAAATCCGGTGCGAATAGAGAAGTAAATTCCTGTTAAAGCGCAAAGTCCAATCAAGGCATATGACCAGACGTAGTTACTTATTAGATTGATGATATCATCCATTTGAGTAAAAAATTTTGTTCTTGTGTTTATTTGTGGTGCTAAAATGCTAAAAAAATCTTAATTATAAGATTTAATCTGTTTATTTATTCGAAAAAATAAATACAAGCAAGAATTTTATTCTAAATTTTGAAGATATCTTATTTAAACCTTTAGTTTGATAAAAGGTATGTAATTAGTTAAATATAAATAAAAAAGGTTACAAATTACTGTAACCTTTTTCTGTTTTTTTATTATGATCGAATGATTTTTAGTTTTGCAAAATTTAAGAGTAATTTTTTTTCTCCTGCATTATCAAAATGAATAATTGCTTTCATATCTGATGGTTCTCCTTGCAAATCTTTCACAATTCCTCGTCCAAAACGATCGTGAACAACAACTTGACCAACTTGCAAACCTTGTGCATTTGCTGTTGATGAAGCGTTACTTTTTGTTTGATTTAGTGGTTTGAAATTTGACCTTGGTTGAGCTGGTTCTACACGAGCTCTTGGATTTGGTCTTGCAACTGATTTTTCTCGTTGTTGATAGTTTTGTGGTGTTGGTTCATCTCCAAATAAATCAGCCGATAATCCACTATTATTAGAAGCTCTTGCAGAAATATTCAGATTTTTCCATTCTAAGAAACTATCATCAATTTCTTCTAAGAAACGAGAAGGTTCACAATCGATAATTTTTCCCCAACGAAAACGTGAAACAGAATAGGTCATATAAGCCACTTTCTCAGCGCGTGTTAAGGCAACATAAAATAAGCGACGTTCTTCTTCTAATTCAGCGCGCGTGTTAACACTCATCATAGAAGGGAAAAGATTTTCTTCTAAACCTGCAATAAATACAACAGGGAATTCTAAACCTTTTGCTAAGTGGACCGTCATCAAATTGACCTTATTATCGTCATCTTCTTCGTTATCCGCATCAGTTGCTAAAGCAATATTTTCTAAGAAACCTCCTAAAGAAGCATCTCCTTCGTCTAATTGTTGTTGTTCTTCGACATAACCTTGGATCGAATTTAACAACTCTTGAACGTTCTCTAAGCGAGAAACACCTTCTGGTGTAGAATCTTCTTTCAACGCATTCAACAATTGTGTTGTTTTAGCCATTTCCATTGTTACTTCATATACATCATGTGATTTTAGCATCACTTGGAAACGCTTAATCATCAACACAAAATCATTCAATTTGTTTGATGTTCCTGCATTTATTCCAATGGTTGGAGCATACATCGCAATATTTTCAATCAAAGAAAATAAACTAATTTGATGTTGATCTGCCGCAACCAAAAGTTTTGAAATAGTCGTTTGACCAATTCCACGTGCCGGATAATTGATTGTTCGCAATAAAGCTTCTTCATCATTTTGATTAATCAATAATCGCATATAACCAACCATATCCTTAATCTCTTTGCGTTGATAGAAAGATGTTCCGCCATAAACACGGTACTGAATTCCTCTTTTTCTCAAGGCTTCTTCTAATGCTCGAGATTGAGCATTTGTACGATAAAGAATAGCAAAATCTTTTGGTTGAAGATGTTCATTTATCTGTCTTTCCCATATCTGCGTTGCAATATAACGCGCTTCATCAGCATCAGAAAGTCCACGATAAACGGCTATTTTTTCACCAGTTTCATTCGCAGTCCAAACATTTTTTTCTAATTGATCTTGATTTTGTTTGATAATCTGATTCGCAGCTTCCACAATCATTTGCGTCGAACGGTAATTTTGTTCCAATGGATACAATTTCGCATCAGGATAATCGGATTTGAATGATAAAATATTTCGAATATTTGCACCACGGAAAGCATAAATAGATTGCGCATCATCACCAACTACACATAGGTTTTCGTAACGAGAAGCCAATGCTTTTACAATCAAATATTGAGAATGATTGGTATCTTGGTACTCATCTACCATAATGTATTTGAAACGTTCTTGATATTTTGCTAAAACCTCAGGAAAACGCGTCAAAATTTCGTTGGTACGTAACAATAAATCATCAAAATCCATTGCGCCAGATTTGAAACAACGATCTACATAAGCTCTGTAAATATCACCCATTCGAGGGCGCATTGCTTCATTATCTGCTTCAATTAAAGCTTGATTATTGTGATAAGCTCTAACTGTAATCAAGTTATTTTTGTATTGAGAAATACGTCCCAAAACTTGTTTTGCTTTGTAAATATCTTTATCTAAATGCATTTCGTTAATAATCTTTGTCATTACAGAAACTGCATCTTGTTGATCGTAAATTGTAAAATCTGATGGATAACCTAAAAGCGGAGCTTCAACACGTAGAATACGCGCAAAAACAGAGTGGAAGGTTCCCATCCAAAGTGCTTTTGCATTCGCTTCACCAACCACATGTCCGATACGTTCTTTCATTTCTCGGGCAGCTTTATTGGTAAATGTTAAAGACAATATATTGAAAGCATCAACTCCTTTATTTAGTAAATGAGCAATGCGATAAGTTAACACTCTCGTCTTTCCAGAACCCGCACCCGCAATTACCATTACTGGACCTTCGGTAGCTTCTACAGCCAAACGCTGTGGTTCGTTCAGTTTTTCTAAATAATTTTCTTCCATCGTGTGCAAAGTTAACCTTTGTGGTGTAAAGGATAAAATAATTTTGAAAGATTATACGTTTTCTTATATAGATATATTGTTAATTATACGTTGTTATAAAGATTTACTATCAAGAGATAGAAAAAACGTACGAATTGAAAGTTGTTTCGTTACATTGATAAGGAAATATTCTGTATATTTACACAAATTTTTTATATGACAGACGAATCAGTAAAATCAAGTAATTACGAAATAGTAAAGCAAGTGTTTACGAATTTTTTGGAAGACAATGGACATCGTAAGACACCTGAACGTTATGCTATTTTAGAGGAAATTTATTTTACAGATGATCATTTTGATATTGATATGTTGTATATCAAAATGAAAAATAAGAAATACCGCGTTAGTCGTGCTACTTTATACAATACTATCGAGCTTTTGATGGAAGCAAAATTGGTGCGTAAACATCAGTTTGGAGATCAACAAGCGCATTACGAAAAATCATATTTCGACAAAAATCATGACCATATTATTTTGTCTGATACAGGAGAAGTATTGGAGTTTTGTGATCCAAGAATCCAATCTATCAAACAAACGATAGAAGATATTTTTGATATCAAAATTGATAATCATTCATTATATTTTTACGGAACTCGTAAGAATAAATAACCTTGATTTTATAAAATCAAAAGACCTTTTACGATTTCGTAAAAGGTCTTTTTTGTTATTTTTAATTAGAAAATTGATCTAACAAATCAAAAGAAGGAACAAAAAATAAAGTTCCAGTTTTAGCTTTACTAAAATCTAATATTCGATCATAGTTTCCGATAGGTTCACCAACAAACATGCGTTCTAACATTTCTTCTACAATGCTAAACTTTCTAGCATAAGCAATAAAATAGGTTCCCATTTCATTTGTCGACATATTTCCAAAAGGCATATTATCGCGAACAATTTTTTTGTCATCTCCAACATTTGCTAATGCAGAATGTGAATTCGAGGGTTTTTCATCGTCATTCATTTCAATATCATCAACTTTAGATCTTCCAATTACTTTTTCTTGTTCAGAAATTGGTAAATCTTTCCAAGCTTGCATATCATGAATGTATTTTTGCACAAATAAATAACTTCCATTTGTATAAGCAGAATCTTCATTGCCAATCAAACCAAAATTTATTCTTTCGTTACCTTGTGGATTTTCAGTTCCATCAACAAAACCTAAAATACTACGACCATCCCAATATCTAAAACCATGAATTTCTTCTTGACAAGTAGCAACATCATTCAATAAATCAGTCAAATTAGAAACAATATCAACGCAATAGCTTTGTTGCGTAGAGCGGATATGAAAATGAATATCGCCTTTTGTAGAAACGGCTTCATGCTTTTCTCCTTTAATGGCAACAAAAGGTTTTAATTCTTTCGGCAAAGGTTTTGGTAAATTTAATTTTATCCAAGCATCGTGACTAATTCCTAAAATAACGCTCGATTGCGTTTTCGGAAAACGTGTATTGGCTGAATGATTGAGATTGATAATTAAAGCGCAAAGCTTTTTGAAAGCATCTTTGTAAGTCGTATTCTCCTTGAAATTCCAAACCATAAAAATAGTATTGGTATTTGGACTATCTAATACATTTTGATATTGAGGCATTTAATAGATTTATAAAATTGAATATGAAGTTAAGAATTTTAAAATTGAATTTTATGAATAATAGTTATTTTTTTAATCAAATTAAGACTTAAAAATCTATCATATTGATTAAAACATTATGAAAATTTTAAGTATTCAAGCACGTTTTAACGTAATAATTAATTTTTAGGACTAAAAAAATAATACTAATTTTGGCTAACACTTTTTTGAAGTGAAATAGAGATTAAATAAAAACATTAAGTAATTGTTAATTAATTATATAAATAAAAATAAAACAGGTTTGAAAGTTGCTTTTTTACTTTCATGTTTTATGACGATAAGTGCTTTTGCGCAACAGAAACCTAAAAAAGAAAAAGTTAATCTAAGGCATGCTGATTTAGTAGAACATGATCCGAAACGTTTTGAGGGAAATGATTTTTTATCAGGAAATGTTGTAATCGAATATAAAGGTGATGTAATTTCGGCTGATAGTGCGGTTTTGTATCGTGATAAAAACTTGGCTGTTGTTTGGTCGAATGCACGTTTGGTGAGCAAAGACAAAACAATTACGGCGCATAAAATGGAGTATGACGGAAACACAACAATTGCAAAAGCTTTCAAAGATGTGGTGTTGACTGATCCAAGTTCTCGTATTACGGCAGATTATATGGATTATAATCGTACAACCGAGATTGCGACTGGTATTGGGAAAGTAGAAGTGAAGACACCTACGCAACAAATAAGTTCTGAGAAAATGATTTACGAACGATTGACAGGAAATATTATTGTAAATGATACTTACAAAACAATTGGTTCTGATGGAACTTTAGTCGAAGGACGAAATGTTGTGTATAATGTAAAGTCTAAATCGGCAAATTTTGGTTCAGAAGTTTTTATTACGAATAAAGATTATACGATTTATTCGAGAAAAATGACGACGAATGATATTACGGGAATTACAACTTTCCGCGATTATTCTAAAATTACACGTCGAAATGATCCATCACAATATATCATTACTTCGGATGGAGATTTTAATAAAAAAACAGGTGAAGCTTGGTTAAGAGGAAATTCAAAAGTTTATTATCAAAACAAAACGTTGACGGCTAAAAAACTTTATTTCAACGATAAAACAGGTTTTGGTAAAGGTGAAGGCGATGTTTTTTTGGATGATCCATTAGAAAAAAGATTTTTGAAAGGTGATTACGGAGAAGCTTTTAAATACTTAGATTCGGCTTTTGTAACGAAGAACGCGTATGCTGTGAAAGCGTTTGATAAAGATTCGCTTTACATAAGTGCTGATACTTTGTTGGCGGTAAAACGTCACGATGTTGATTCGACTTCATTGGTGAAAGCTTTTCATAAAGCGCGTTTTTACAAATCGAATGCGAATGGAAAAGCAGATTCTTTGGTGTACAATCAAACTAAAGGATTGATGCAATTTTACAAAGATCCAATTTTATTTTCTGGTGATAACCAAGTTACAGGAGATTATATCGAAGCGTATACAAATGCGAAAACAGAAAAATTAGACTCGATGAAAGTGTTTAATAATGCTTTTGTGATTGCTAAAGTGGATTCGCTTGTGGAAAATGAATATCATCAAATCAAAGGAAAATATTTAACTGTTCTTTTTCAGGATGATAAAATTGATTTTATAAATGTAGAAGAAAATGCTGTTGCGTTGACGTACATGGATGATACGGATCAAAAAACGAAAGTGAAAGAACGTTATGGAGTTAATATTTCTTATTGCGGAATTATAGAAGTTGATGTTGTAGGAAAAGATGTTGAATTGGTTGCATGTCGCATAAAATCGGACGGAAAAATGTATCCATTGTCTAAATTTCCTGAAGAAATGCGTTATTTACCCGATTTTAAATGGCGAATTTCTGAGCGATTAAATACTTGGCGAGATATTTTTATCGAATCGAAATAATCTTTTCATAAATTAATCGTTTAATTTCTAAAACTATAAATGAAAACTACATCTATCATATTATCTATTCTATTATTATCAAGTTGTTATACATACAAAGCTTTTGATCCTGAGGAATATGCTTTGGAAATGTCTAAAGGCAATAATCAGACGGCTAACTCTAATGAAAGAAGTCGTTCCAGAGCTGATATTGTTGAATTGAGAAGAGAACGCAAAAGTCCTAATGAAAATGCAATTAGTTCATCTCTTTCAGAAAGTAAAGAAGAATTAGCTGCATTAAAAGCTAAAAAACAAGAGAATAAAGAAGAGAAAGTAGTGATAGATCCTTCTACAATTAAAATTTCGGATGTTATCAAACCCGATCAATTTTATAAAGTAGATGCGCAAGGAAAAGAATATACAATAGAGGCAAAGCAATGGAAAGCTGATACCTTATATGCTGTTGTAAAAGGAACAGAAAAAGAATTGAAGTTTCATAAAAATGATATTTCATCGTTCAAAATAAGAAAATTTTCGAAAGGTAAATCAGATGCTCTTACTGTTGCAGCGTATGCAATGGGCGGTGCAGCTGTGCTTTTTTTATTAAAATAAAATGGGAACATTAAAAGAAGGATTTTTCAAATATCAGGCGCAAACAACAAATTTTGCATCTGGTTTTGAAGTCGATTACGCAAAGGGCTCTTATATCTATGGAAAGGATGGAAGAGCCTATCTTGATTTTGTGGCTGGCGTTTCGGTGAATACACTTGGACATAGCCATCCGCGTATCAATCAAGCGATTATAGATCAGGTAAACAAATATATGCATGTCGCTGTTTATGGTGAATATGCGCAAGAAAAACCAGTCGAATTATGCAAGCGATTGGTTGATTTAACACCAGAAGGATTGGATCAAGTTTATTTGGTGAATTCTGGAACAGAAGCGATTGAAGCTTCGCTTAAATTAGCGAAACGTTTTACAGGTCGTCGTCAATTGATTTCTTTTCGTAATGCCTATCATGGGAACACACATGGTTCATTAAGTGTTTCGGGTGATGAACGTAAGAAAGCTGCTTTCCGACCATTGTTACCAGAAGTTTATTTCATCGATTTTAATAACGAAGAAGATTTACAAAAAATTACCAAAGAAACGGCTGGTGTTATTGTAGAAAGTATTCGTGGTGCTTCTGGTTTTAGATTACCAGAAAATGATTTCTTTATCAAGTTGAAAAAGTGTTGCGAAGAAGTTGGTGCATTATTGATTATGGACGAAATTCAGCCAGGATTTGGACGTACAGGGAAATTGTTTGGTTTCGAGCATTTTGGAGTTGTACCAGATATTGTGGCAATGGGAAAAGGCATGGCGAGCGGTTTGCCTGTTGGTGCGTTTATGACTTCTGATAAAATTATGAGTTCGTTGAAACAAAATCCTCAATTGGGACATATTACGACTTTCGGAGGAAATCCTGTGATTGCAGCTGCAGCTTTAGAATTACTAAATGTTATAGAAGATGAGAAATTAATGGATGATATTGATCGTAAAGAACAATTATTCAGAGAAAATCTTCAGCATCCAAAAATTAAGAAAATTCACGGAAAAGGTTTGATGTTAGCTCCTGAGTTATCATCGCCAGAATATACGTTGCGCGTTCAGCAAGAATGTATGAATAGAGGCTTGATTCTTTTCTTTTTAATGTATAGCATCGAGAATTTACGAATTACACCGCCAATTAATATTTCGGATGAAGATATTATAAAAGGTTGTGATATCTTAAAATCTGTATTAGACGATTTAGATTAAATTTTAATAAACAAAAAAGAGAATCATAATTGATTCTCTTTTTGTTTAACTCTTTCACATGAATGGAGATTTTGTGAATTCGAATGATTTGGCTTATATCTATGATCCAAATAGTGCTTCAACACCAGATTATTTAAAGAAAGGAATTCAGGCAATTTTAGATAATCCAGAAGTAGAAAAACATACAAAAGATTATATCCGCAAAAGTTTTGGAAAAATAGCAGAAAGAAATGGAGGTATTAATGGGTTTGCTGGAACGTTTGATTTGCGTTTAACAAAGAAGTTCAATATTATCGAGAAACATAAATTTGAAGTTGGCTTAGATATTTTCAATGTTGCAAACTTATTAAGTAAAGATTGGGGCGTTGGTCCACGTATCGGAAAGCAAAATATTTATTCAATCAAAAGTTTTGATGCAACAGAGAAACATTTTGTTTACAACGTAAATACCAATACAGGAAAAACAAATTATGCATTTAGTCCATATCAAATTCAGATAGGATTTAGATATAGTTTTTAATCATCATTTTCATGAAAAAAATAATTAGTTTATTGAGTGTTTTAGCTACAGTTACTGTGGCTAATGCTCAATTGTACACGGTTGATATTAAGAATTTTGATGAGTTGAAATCCTATTTCAAACAAGATCAAAATAAACCTATTATAATTTCGGGGCATAGAGGAGGAATGATGCCTGGTTATCCAGAAAATAGTATTGAGGCTTTCGAGAAAACCTTATCGATTATGCCTTCTTTTTTCGAAATTGATCCTCAACTTACAAAAGATTCTGTTCTTATCTTGATGCACGATGATACCTTGAATCGTACGACAAATATGCAAGGAAAGGTAAAAGATTATACCTATGCTGAAATAAAACATGCGAAATTAAAAGATAGGGAAGGAAAGTTGACTGATTTTAAAATTCCGACACTAAAAGAAGCTTTGGATTGGAGTCAAGGAAAAACTATTTTTCAATTGGATAATAAAGGTGTTCCGTATGCAACTTATGTGAAATTTCTGAAAGAAAATCCTTATCCTAATGTAGTTTTAGGTTTGCGAAAAGATGATGAGGTTGCTTATTATGCAAAACATCTTGAGTATGTAATGTTTATGAAACCTTTTCATTCGATGAAAGATGTTGAAAGTTTTGAGAAACTAAATGTTTCGTATGATAGAATGATTGCTTGGATTGGTTTGGAAGTGAAAGAAGAACAAAAAGAAATGATAGCTTATTTGCGTAAAAAAGGTGTTATGGTGATGATTGCCATTGCGCCTTCTACGGATAAATTGCCAACCGATATAGAAAGGGCAAGGGGTTATATTCAGCATTTAATTTCTCGACCAGATATTATTGAAACAGATTATCCTTCGCAATTCATTAACTACAAGTAATTTTATTAAAATATTTAGCAGAATACATCCTATTTGTTTCGAATAGGATTTTTTTTTGGTTAACTAAATTTATTTCAGTTGTGCATTTTTCATGTAAAAAGATTCTTTTCATTTTGTGATTTTAGAGTCTTGGATGATTACAGCCTTATTATCTTCTTGAGAGGCTATTTTCTTCATTTATACAACAAGCTTTGTGAGTTAAATGCTTAATATATGGTATTATATTTTATTTATTTGTAAATTAGTCATTATTAAATAATTACCAATGTGTATTGTTTTTATAAAAGCTGTAGTATGAAGGAAACAGAATTTACATTTTTGGAACTTCAGCAAATCTATGCGGAGTTTGTAGAACGTTATAGTACAAAGGATTTTAAATTGACTAAAGATGAGTTGATGACGGATCAAGAGGTTGCTGAATTGTTTGGTATATCTGAAAAGACTCTGGATAGGTGTCGCAAAAAAGGTGAGATTAAGTTTTTTAGATTAGGTTCTAAGAACTACTATTTGAGGAGTTTATTGTTTTTGGATATTTTGAAGAGGTATAATGATTGACAATTTTATGTGGGTCATTTAACTTTAATATTCCTAAGGCTAAATATGATTAGATTATTTTAGCCTTAGGAATATGTTTTTAAGTACTAATGGCACCTAAATAAACTGAGTTTGACACTTGGTCTTCTGTTTGTGAACGGAAGGCAATCCAAAAGTGTAGGGTTTTACCTATTTGAAAGTTGGATAGGCTTAAAGTGTAAGTTTCGTTCATTCGTTCTGTTGCATTTTCAATAAAAAATGTATTGTTTTCGTTTTCTACTGCTACTAATATTTGCAACATATCTGTAGCTGTGTCTGATGTGGGTGAAGCATTGTTCTGCCAGTTTATCTCGACCATTGCGGCTGATACTAAAGTAATAGATAATGGAATGGCGGCTAATAATGCACCTTTGGAGAAACAAATATTTTGGTAATTTGGTGTTATAGTGGCTGTTGAATAGTCTATTACAAGGTTTGTTGTGATGTTGGTAAACGCTTGATTGTAAGAAGATCGCATGCCTGTACGATAACCATAGTGTTTGCAAGCATAGGCTCTGTATGAGGTCATAAAGTCTATGGCAAGTTTCATTCTTTGCTGAACGAGTAATTGTTTTTCTGATGGTGCTTTGGTTCTTTTTTTAGGTCTGATTCTTGAAATCTCGTGACCATTTACATTTGCTACAACTATACGCCCTGTGCGTCCTGAAGAGCCTGCTAAAAGTGAATCATAAATTTTTCCCATTGTTTTATTTTTTTAGGGGTTATTATGCTAAAGTTCAGCAATATATATTGACAAAAATTCTATTTTCTTAAAATTTCTCTAATTGTCAGGTTTTTTCCTTATTTTTCTTTCTTTTTCCTTGGTTATCTGTTTTTGTCTTTTCTATTAATTGATTATCAATTGATTATAAGTTATGTACTGTTTTTATGTGTTTGTTTTTTCGATGATTCTTCGATAGTTCTTCGATGGTTTTATATCTATTCTATATTTGTTCTTCGATGTTTGTTCGATGTTTGTTCGATGAAGTGGAGTAGAAGTTTTTATGTAGAAAATATGTAGAAAATTTTCATAAAGTTTGTTTTGATTGGCTTTGTTTACAAAAAAATATAAGTGCAAATGATGTTATATTGACAAAAAAGGTGCTGCTATATAACTAAAAAAACCGAGCTATGAGCTCGGATTTTTTATGTGTGAATGTATAATTATTTTGCTTGTTTATCAATTTCGTTTTGAATTATTTGCCAATCATAGATTTGGAATGTTTTTCCATTGCTCATAGCAACAAAGAAACCTTTTGGGAATTTAGTTCCAAAATTGAAGTTTATAGCATCAGCTCCGTCACATTCGATAGTAGAAACTGGGATTTTAGCAATCAATTTGTGTTCATTCGGATTTGAAGCTTCACCTTGTCGTTTGTATACATTAAAATAATTTGCTTGTTGATCCGAAATTAAGATATAGCCATCTGTTGCATTGGTTTTATAAATTGCAATTCCTTCGTGGTCGCGTTTAAAATCTTTTTGCCCAAAAAATGCAATTTCTTCGTTTCCTTTTTCTGGATCAGCATAATATTTTCTAATTCCTGCTGTTTCGTCAGCGTAATAAATAAAGCCTAATTCTTCATCAACAGCAATGGCTTCAATCTCTTTGTTACCCGAATAATTTCCAAATTTACGCACCAAAGTAGCTTCTATTTTTCCATTCTTGTTTTCTAATGCATATTGATGTAGATATTCGCCACTTACACCATCTTTACGACCAACGATTGCATAAAACTTGTTGTTTTTGCTTTTGTATAGCGCAATTCCCATTGGGTCGCGTAATTTTTCGTCTTTGAAAACTTCGATTCCGCCATCGTCAATCAATTTAAAATCTGGAAGCGAAACAATTCTAATTTTATTGTTTGCACGTTCGGTAAGTACTGCAATGTCAACGTTTTTTCCATTCAGAGGAAAACCGTACATAACATCTACATTATTTGGACGATTAAGTGGAACGATTTGGTTTACGATTTTACCATTCAAATCATAGGCATATAAACCGCCCGTTTCTTCTTGTTTGTCTGTTCCAATAATAAGTGATTTTTCAGGATTCTGATAATTGATCCAAATTGCAGGATCATCAGTGTCATTTGGTGTTTGCTCTGTTGTAACAGTTGGTTTTACTGCATTTGTAGGAACTGGAGCCAGTTTAGAGGATTCACAAGAAAATAGAATAGTGAATAGTGATAATGTGATGAATATTTTTTTCATAATTGTTTAGAAATCAAACTTTAGACCTAAAGTAAAACGTGGTTGATAATATTCGAGTTGCATTGTTTGACTCGAAACTCCTTGGTAGTAACGTAAAGGTTGATTTGTTAAATTGTTTGCTTCTGCAAAAATTCGTAATTGCTTCGAGAATTTATACGACGCATTTGCATCTAAAAATAATTGTTTGTCATAGTAACTATCCTCGAAAGCATTTCCACCAATCTCGTCTAAATAAGCGGCAGTATAATTAACCGAAACACGTGCAGAAAACTTTTTGTTCTCGAATGCTAACGAACCATTGAACATGTGTGGAGCTGTTTTAGGTAAATCAAGATCTTTTCTCAAATCACCATCTTCATTGGTAATTCCTTTCGCTTTTGAATCGGTGTATGTATAGTTAAGATAAATTCCCAAATGTTTGAAAAATTCGCCTGGAATAAAATCTAATTGACGCTGAAATGCTACCTCAAATCCGAAAACATTCACGTGATCTCCATTTCTAGCTTGTGTCATTTTCCAATTTTCTCCAGCAGGAACTGGGTTTGCTATGTCAGGAAAAAGCGTTTGGAAATCATTTGTTGTAAATGTATTGTTTTTGTAGGTATAGATGAAATCGTTTAATTTTTTGTAGAAAAATCCTCCCGAAACAATTCCGATATTTTCGAAATAGTTTTCAACCATCAAATCATAATTCATGGCATAGGTCGCTTTCAGATTTGGGTTACCTGCAAAAAGCTCTGCATCTTCTTTCAAAACACTTACAAAAGGCGCTAAACTGTAATAATTTGGTCGTGCAATACTTGTTGTGAAAGCTGCTCTCAGAATAAAATCATTTGTAAATTTATGTTTCAAAGAAAGACTTGGTAAAACATTGGTATAATCGTTTTTGTGCTTGATTTCTCCAATTAAATCTTCTTCATCTTGTACATAATTCCCTGTATAATCTATTGAAGTATTTTCGATACGAACACCAACGATCAAAGATGTTTTAGATGATAAATCTTGATCCCAACGAATGTATCCTGCCGAAATATATTCTTTCGCTTTATAGTTAGAGGCTAGATATTCAGAAGGTTCTAAGTTAGATTCGAATAGATTTGTATTGTTTAAATCTAAATTTCCTAATTGATGATTTGAATAGAAATATCCAGCTTGGTATTTTTTACCAGCATTGAAACGATTGCTTGACCAATTTACAGGATTTTGAGTACTCAAATTTCCCATTCCATCTATGCTTTCGTATGAATAGAAAATATTTTCGCGCTCTTTGTCTTTCAATCGAAGGCGACCACCAAAGCGTAAGCGTCCTTTCTGATTTGGAATAAGACTTAAGGGAACTCTGAAATTAAGCTTTGCACCAAATTCTGTTTCATCTGTATAATCGTGTTGTTCTGATAATGAACCAACTTTGAATTTGGTCAAATCTTCTGTAGAAGTTGTTGTTACATTCGGATATTTTGCATCAGATAAATCTTCATTAAACGTAACACCTTTTGCACGATAATCAATGTAGCGCTCATTTGGTCTGTCTTCGCTCGCTTTTGAGTAAGAAACAGCCCAATCCATATCGATTTTTGGTGATAATAAATGCTCTCCTCGTAACGAAACATTGTAAACACGTTGATCTTCTAAACGCGTATTTTTATTGCGGTTATTATCAATTCCACCTTTTGTTTGGCGACGTATATTTCCTTTGTAAGTTCCTGTTTTTTCATCAAATTCTAAATCGCGATAAGTTACTCTATAACGATTTTCTCGGTCGTCACGCCAATTGTAAATAGCAGAAAGATCTATTCTATTGTTTTCATTAAACTGATAATCTGCTGAAAAAGATGCACTTCTTCTTACACGTTGAATGTCATATTTACGAATCTGAAATTGTGACAAATAGGTTTTATTTTCATCTTTGTCCCAAACAGCTTCGATATTATCTGAACCAAAATTTTGAACCTGATAACTTCCTGAAACAACTACACCTAATTTCTTGTTGAAGAATCTATTTCCATATAAAAAAGCCGAATTGTACAAGCCTTTTTCGCGAATTGGTGCATAACCACCAGAAGCCGTTATAGAAATACGCTCTTTGTTTGGAACAGCACGCGTAATCAGATTTACAGCTCCACCAATTGCGTCTGCATCCATATCTGGTGTCAAAGTTTTGTTCACTTCGATAGATGAAATCATTTCCGCAGGAATCAAATCCATTTGTACATTTCGGTTATCACCTTCGGCAGATGGAATACGATCTCCATTTAACATGACCGAATTTAATTCGGGTGATAAACCTCTAATGATAATGTTTCTGGCTTCACCTTGATCGTTTTGCATTGTAACTCCAGTGACACGTTTTAACGCATCTCCGATGTTAGAATCGGGAAAACGACCAACTTGATCTGAAGAAATAATATTGGTAATATTTCCGTTATTTTTTTGTTGATTCAATGCTTTTGCTTGCCCTTTTAAATAATCTCCAACTATAACAACTTCATTTAGTTCATTGTAACCTGCGTTTAGAGAAAAATCAATAACGGCTGTTTTATTTTCGGTAACTTCTATTTGTTTTGAAATGGTTTCGTATCCCAAATAATCAATATAAATGGTATAAATACCAGGCGTAAGATTTAGAAATTGATAATTACCATTTTGGTCAGATACAGTATATTTATTCGAATTCTCTATGCGAATTGTAGCTCCTGGTAACGAAAATTGATCGTTAGAATCTATAACTTTTCCTGAGATAACGCCGCTTTGAGCCAAAACGAATGGACCTAGAATGAATAAGGAGAGTTTTAAAAGATGTTTCATTAGAAATTAATTTCGTCAAAAATACATTTGCTATATATCCTAATTGTTAAATATTTATTAAGAAATATTTAACAATTATAAAATTACTTCAATGATTAGTATGTAATTTGATATTTAATCTAGCTTTTTACTAATTTTAGATGCGTAGTAATTGTTACTTTTGCATGAAATAAAACTTCTGATGTCGATTGCTGAATATTTAAAATTCAATCAAAAAATAAATTATAAAAACGAAATATTAGCCGGCTTAACTGTTGCTATGACAATGATTCCTGAATCGCTTTCGTTTGCAATTTTAGCTGGTTTATCACCTTTAATTGGTTTGTATGGTGCATTTATCATGGGAATTGTAACGGCGGTTTTTGGAGGAAGACCAGCGATGGTTGCGGGTGGAGCAGGTGCTACCGTTATTACTTTAATCGCGTTGAATGCAACGTATGGTGAGCAATATATTTTTGCTGCGGTTGCTTTAGCAGGAGTTTTCCAGATAGTAATTGGTGTTTTCAAATTAGGAAGATTTGTTCGTTTAATTCCTCAACCTGTTATGTATGGCTTTCTAAATGGTTTGGCTGTTGTTATTTTTATGTCACAAATAGAACAATTCAAATCAACTACGAATGGAATAACGAGTTGGTTGAGTGGTACACCTTTTTATACGATGGCTGGATTGACGCTAATTACGGTTCTGATAGTTTATTTCTTTCCGAAATTAACGAAAATTATTCCAGCTTCTTTGGTTGCAATTCTCGTGACTTTTCTATTGGTAATCGGATTTCATATTGATACAAAGACTGTTGGTGATATTGCGAGTATCAAAGGAGAACTGCCAAGTTTTCATATTCCGAGTGTTCCGTTTACGTTAGAAACCTTGAAAATTATTTTGCCTTATTCGATTATTATGGGTTCGGTTGGGTTAATTGAAACTTTGCTAACGCTTACTTTGGTGGATGAGGTGACTGAAACGAAAGGTTCGTCGAATAAAGAATGTTTGGCGCAAGGTGCTGCAAATATTACAAATGGTTTTTTCGGTGGAATGGGAGGTTGTGCAATGATTGCTCAGACGTTTGTTAATTTAGATGCAGGTTCTCGTTCGAGATTAGGACCAGCAATTGGTGCAATTACAATCTTGATTATTATTCTAATTGGTGCTCCAGTGATTGAGAAAATTCCAATGGCAGCACTTGTTGGTGTAATGATGATGGTTGCGATTTCAACTTTTAAATGGGGATTTTTTAAATTAATAACAAAAATGCCAAAATCGGATGTGTTTGTAAGTATTTTGGTGGCGATTATCACGATTGTGTTACATAACCTTGCTTTGGCTGTTTTTGTAGGTGTTATTGTTTCGGCTTTGGTTTTTGCTTGGGATAATGCTAAACGTATTCGAGCACGTAAATTTGTTGATGAAAATGGACGAAAAATATATGAGATTTATGGACCACTTTTCTTTGGTTCGACTTCTACTTTTTTAGAGAAATTTGAAATTAATTCTGATCCAAGAATAATTGTTATAGATTTGAAAGAGAGTAGAATAGTTGATATGAGTGCAATTGAATCTTTACATATTATTACATCTAAATATGCACAACAAGATAAAATTGTAATTTTGCGACATTTGAGTAAAGATTCTATTCGATTATTAGAAAATGCAAAAAGCGTTATTGAGGTAAATATCGAAGAAGATCCAACTTATAATGTGATGCCGAAATAAAAAAGTCAGCTTTTTAGAAGCTGACTTTTTTTATAAATATCGTTCATTAATTACATTCATATGATGGATGGAATGACCAGCCATTACATAACCGATTTTCTCAACAGAATACTCTCGATTACCAACTTTTCCTATTTTGTTTAAAGTTTGATCATTAAAAGATTCAAACTGAAAGTAAGTTGCTTTCATCAAATTAGTCCATTCTTTTATTAATTCTTCAGGCTTTCTTTCATTTGCATTCGAAGTCAATACATAGGCGTTTTCATCGAAGAAATTTAATGTTTGTGAATCTTCTCTCGCAATATGTTGCGCACGATAAGAAAAAATACGTTCGCAATCTATACAATGTTGTATCATTTCTTTGATCGTCCATTTACCTTCTGCATATGCATAATCCCATTTATCTAATTCTGTTACAATTATTAATGTTTTCTTGATGTCAGCAATACGTGTCTGTAAAGCATCTACAACTTCTATTCCATCGTAAATAGAAGTATAATTGTCGTGGTTTATTGTATTCATTTTTCAGTAATTTTTTACAATTTAAGGATAATTTGATGGAGTTATTTTAAGTATTTGTTAAAAATAAACCTTCATTTTTTTGAATTCATTTTTGATTTTAATAAAAAAATACGATTCTTTTAGAAATCATAAATCTTGTATTTGATAAATTTATTTTCCTGAAAATCGTTGTTAAGTTTGAGTTGGAAAGTAATTTTAAAAACATAGAATATAAGCGCATGATTTCTAACTTATCATACTCAAGTGGTGCATCACAATATCCTCTTTTAGGAGAAACAATTGGCGAAAATTTACGAAATACAGTTGCAAAATATCCGCAACAAGAGGCTTTGGTTTGCGTAGATCAAAATTATAGAGCGACGTATACAGAATTTTATTCACAAACCGAACAAATAGCAAAATCATTGATTGCAATTGGTTTGCAAAAAGGAGATCGCGTAGGTATTTGGGCGCCAAATCGTGCGGAATGGACATTGTTACAATATGCAACGGCCCGTGTGGGAATGATTTTGGTTAATTTGAATCCTGCTTATCGTGAAAATGAACTCGAATTTGTATTAAATCAAGCTGAAATTTCTGCAGTTTTTGCTTCTTTAAGCTTCAAAACAAGTGAGTATAAAGTGATGTTGAATAATGTAAAAGAGAATGCGAAATTACTAAAACATATCATTATTTTTGAAGAAAATTGGGATGATTTTTTGATTAAAGGAGAAGAAATTTCGACTTCAGAAGTGCATCAAATAGAGCAATCTGTTCAGTTTGATGATGCTGTAAATATTCAATATACATCTGGAACAACAGGCTTTCCAAAAGGAGTAACTTTAACGCATCATAATTTATTGAACAATGGTTTTTTTATTGGTGTTCGATTAAATTATACGCATCGTGATCGTGTTTGTATTCCTGTTCCATTTTATCATTGTTTCGGAATGGTAATTGGTAATATGGCGTGTACTTCGCATGGCGCTTGTATGGTAATTCCTTCGGATAGTTTTGATCCTGCAAAGACTTTAAATGCAGTCGAAATGGAAAAGTGTACATCACTTTATGGAGTTCCGACGATGTTTATTGCGGAATTAGAATTACCAAATTTTGATCGTTTCGATTTAACATCTTTGAGAACTGGTGTAATGGCTGGTTCGCCTTGTCCGATTGAAATTATGAAGAAAGTGCAAGCTAAAATGAATATGAAAGAAGTTTCGATTTGTTATGGGATGACAGAAACTTCGCCAGTTTCTACACAAACTATTATCGGAACACCTTTAGAAAAGCAAGTTTCGACGGTTGGAACAGTTCAAGATCATTTAGAAATTAAGATTATTGATCCGCAAACAGGAGATATTTTACCTCGTGGAATTGCTGGTGAATTTTGTACAAGAGGTTATTCCGTCATGCAAAAATATTGGAACAATCCGGAAGCAACTGCGCAAGTTATTGACGAAAATAATTGGTTGCATACTGGTGATTTAGCGACTATGGATGTTGATGGTTATATTAATATTACTGGACGAATTAAAGATATTATTATCAGAGGAGGAGAAAATATTTCACCAAAAGAGATTGAAGATTTTTTGTACGAACATGAATCAATTTCTGATGTTCAAATTATTGGCGTTCCAAGTATCAAATATGGAGAAGAAGTAATGGCTTGGGTGAAAGTGAAAGATGGTATTAGTGTAACAGAAGACGAATTGAAGGCTTATTGTTTATCCATTGCTCATTTCAAACGTCCTAAATATTGGAAGTTTGTACAAGAATTCCCTATGACTATCTCAGGGAAAATTCGAAAAATAGAAATGAGAGAAGTTTCTATAAAAGAATTAGGTTTAGAAAATGCACGAAAAGTGAAAACATCTTAAAAAAAGTATTAAAATCTATATCAAAAGTAGACTCAAAAATAATAATTTCAATTATCTTTGAGTCTATTTTAATTTTACAAAAATAAACGATCTAAACGATGTCAAATATCTTATTAATCGAAGATGAACAGGCAATTCGCAACGTTTTGAAAAGCATTTTAATGGACGAAAATCCAAAATGGAATGTGGATGAAGCTGAAAACGGAGCTATAGGGCTTGAAAAAATAAAAGAAAAAGAATACGACTTAATTATAAGTGATATAAAAATGCCGTTGAAAGATGGGATGGAAGTTTTATCGGAAGCGATGGAATACAATCCTGATTTAACAATGGTGATGATAACGGGGCACGGAGATGTTGATTTGGCTGTAGATGCGATCAAAAAAGGTGCGTACGATTTTATCTCAAAACCACCAGATCTTAATAAATTATTGACGACTGTTCGTAATGCTTTAGACCGTAAATCGTTGCTATCTTCGAACAAAGAATTGAAGAAAGAAAACAAAGCATTAAAGAAAAAAGTTGCTAAAAAATATGAAATGATTGGTGATGCTCCTGCAATTGCAGAAGTGAAACAAATTATAGATAAAGTGGCTGCTACAGATGCTCGTGTATTGATTCTTGGTCCAAATGGAACAGGAAAAGAGTTGGTTGCACATCATTTACACGAAAAAAGTAATCGTAATGTAAAACCTTTAGTTGAAGTAAATTGTGCTGCAATTCCAGCGGAATTAATTGAAAGTGAATTATTTGGTCACGTGAAAGGGTCGTTTACCGGAGCTGTGAAAGACAAACAAGGTAAGTTTGAATTAGCAAATGAAGGAACAATTTTCTTAGATGAAATAGGGGATATGAGTCTTTCTGCTCAAGCAAAAGTTTTGCGTGCGCTACAAGAAGGAAAAGTTTCGCCAGTTGGTTCTGAGAAAGAAATTAATGTGAATGTTCGTGTGATTGCGGCAACAAATAAAGACTTACGAAAAGAGATTGAAGAAGGTCGTTTTCGCGAGGATTTATACCATCGTTTGGCGGTAATTATTATCAATGTTCCTGCGCTTAATGATCGTAAAGATGACATTCCTTTGTTGGTAGAACATTTTGTAAAAGATACAACAAGTCAAAAATCTTTTGATAATTCGGCTTATGATGCGCTGAAAGAATTGGATTGGACAGGTAATATTCGTGAGTTGAGAAATGTTGTTGAACGTTTATTGATTTTGGGCGACAATCCAATTTCGAGAAAAGATGTTGAACAATTCGTGAAAAAATAATTCATCTCAGATGAAAAAGATTTTCTTTTTGCTATTTATCAGTCAACTCTTTTTATTTTCTTGTAAAAAGGACAATGTAGAAGTGGATAAAAGTTCAGATAGCTTATCGCATGAAGATGTATTGTCTTTAGAAAAAAATTCTGTTTTTACAAATGAAACGCTTGTTTATAAGGGTGTTTTTGAAGGAAAATATTTTGGGGATAAAATTGTTTTGAAATTAGCAGATGATAAATTTACTGCTGAATACAAAGGTCAATCTTATAACGGAGAATTATTCAAAAAAGATGATGGATCGTTGATGGAGATTGATTCAAAAAAGAAAAAATTACCTTTTCAATTTTTACGTTGGTCGGACAATTCGGAGATTATGATTCTCAATGAAGATGGAATGGCTGATGATAATGGTGAAAATTATTTAACAAGAATTTCAGACAAATGAAAATAAAATTTACGTGGATTTTAAGTCTTATTGCAATTACTTTTTTAGTAAGTTGTAATTCTTCTTCAGCCAGTAAAAATGATGAATTAGGAAAACGTTTTTTCGAAAATTATTCATCTCGAAAAGATTACAAGAAAATGTTGTCTTTTTACAATGATAGTTTGGTATATGAAAATGTAGCACAATATTCGGGAGGTTCTACGGTAGATCCGCGTTATTTATTGAATGATATTATTCGTTGGAGTGATCAAACGATGCAATATGAAAATAATAAATTATTGAAAGTAAATGAATTATTTTCTAACGATTCGATGATTATTGCAAACGGAGAATTTTCGCCTTATACCTATAATGGAATGAAGTTTCCAGCGATGAAATTCACGACATATTTGTATTTAGATCAAAATTCGAAAATCAAAAAACAAGTTGATTGGTTTAATTATCCAATTGAGGATATTATAGAGTTGTATCAATTGCAACAAGGTCAAGACAAAATAAAACTAGATAAACAATAGTTTTTAGTAAATCCAGTTAGAGTTTTTTAACTGGATTTTTTTATTTTTAGATATGATAAGAATTGCCGTAGAAAATGATATTCCTGAACTGAAAAGAATGATGATAAAATTGTTACAACATCATCAAGAGTTTAATGCATTGTATCAAATAGATTTGACCTACAAACATGATATTGATGATTTTTTCAAGGGAATTTTACATCAACAGAATATAAAAATATTTGTAGCCGAAATAGAAAATCAGTTGACGGGATATATTATTTGTTCGAAACATCTTCGTCCGAAATATTTTGTGATTAAATCAAAAGGAAGAATAGATTCGTTGTATGTTGATGCAAATTATCGCAATCAAAACATCGCTTCTAAATTGGTTAAAGAAGCGATAAATTTCTTGAACGATCAAGCATATATTGAATTAGAATTTACAGCTGAAAATCAATTTGCAAAAGGTTTTTGGCTGAAAAATGGTTTTGAGATTTTGAATCATCAATGTATTTTGAAATTGAATTAATATCAAAAAAAAAGCTCCAAAATAGGAGCCTTTAATTTATTGTTCAGAATTGAAATAGACTTTATAATAATACATTTTCTTTTCTTCGTCAAAACCACGCTCCAAATATTCTTCAGCTGCATCAGGATTTGTCAAATCTAATTTGATGTTAATCTTTGTATCTAATTTAATTTCACTTTTAATTTTCTTAGATTCTTTCATCAAAGTTGGAACTGAAACTTCGAAAGCTTCCACAAATTCAACACGATTATTTTCGCTATAATCTTTCTTATATTCTTTGAATTCATCAATAATTTCGAAAGGTTTCAAAACTTGATCTTCAAAAATTTCATTCGTTACAACTTCATTCGAATTCAACACATTTATCGAATTTGAGATAAATTCTGCTTGTTGTTTTTTGTCTGTTTTATCCAAAAGAAAATCATTCGAGAAATCTGTAATCAACTCCATATATTTCTTCGTATGGTAATTGTTATCCTTAATCAAATCAATTTCCAAGAAATTTTTCTTCCAATATTCTGACTCCACATTTTTATCATCGATAGAGTAGACGCGGAAACCTTCGTCGCGATAAGCATCAAGAATAAGACAGGCTTTGTCGATTCCTTCTAGCTTATAACCTTTCCAAATGTTGTAATCTAAACCACGTGATTCGTCAAAACGCAAGAATTTCTTCTTATTCTCTAATTTATAAATTCCAATTCCACGGCAAGGAATTCCGTCGAACATCATATTTTCGAAAAGGGCAATAAAAACTTCACCACTTTTGATCTGCGGATGTAATGATTTCTCGTATAAATGACTTAAAACTTCTTGCGAAAAATCGATAAAATCTATTTCTTCATCAAACATTTGCTTGCATTGATTGTACAAAACATTAAATTCTAATTTTTCTGTATAATGCGTGAAACGATTAATTTCGAGTGTTTTTTTGAACGGACTTAATAAGAAAGGAACCAATTGTTCTTCCTTAGATTCATCGTATTCTAGTGTTTTATCGGCAAAAATGTTAGCTTCTTCTCGAACTTTATGTCCAACTTTTTGTAAACTAATAAAGGCGATGTAAGCATTTTTAACGTCAATCATTTTATATAATTTCTTAAAAACAAAAGTAATCAATTCAGAAATCAATACAAACGATGTCAGGAATAAAAATATTTAACAAAATTGTCAAACAAAATTGTTAATGCAATTCATTGAATTTGAATGGCTTATAAATTATTTTGATTGTTATAACATTTTCTATGGTTTAAACTTATAATTATGGCACGGAAATAGTATTAGGAGAAATGTCTTAATTTATTAAAAAGTTGGGTGATGAAAAAAATTAAATTTACACTTTTAGGAGTAGCTTTTACAGCTATGTTAGCTGTTGGTGTAAATGCTCAAGATAGAGGTCAAAGAGGTGGTGAGAGAAGTTCTTCTTCAAGAGAAGCAACTTCAAGAAGTCAAGGGAATGGACGCTCTGAAATGGCTAGAACAGAAAATAGAACTAGCCGTATTGAAGGAAATAGAACAGAAAGAATAGGTCGTGGAAATTCTACGAATGAATCTTGGAAAAATTCTACAAATAGAACAGAACGTGAAACTAGTACACGTATAGATAGAAATAATACTGCTATTGTAGGTAGCAGACCAAGTTCTAATAAAGATTGGAATAATAGTAAAAAATAGCCAAGGAAATCAAGGCAATAGATCTGAGAGTTTAAAAAACAGAGATTTCTACAACAATCCAGTTCGTATAAATTCTAGCTCATACAACAGAGGAAACCGACCAGTTTCTAATGTGAATGTAAGAAACTATAACAAGTATTCGTATAACAGTTATAACTTCTACGGAAACAATGGTATTTACTATCGTCCTTATAACAATGGATATGTGAGATATATGCCATATGTAGGATTTAGAATTAATATTTTACCAGTAGGTTATGTAACAATTAATATTGGTAATAGAAATCCATATTATTTCTACGAAGGTGTTTATTACAGCCCAAATAGAAATTATTATGAAGTAGTTCAAGCTCCACTAGGTGCTATCGTATATGCGTTACCAGCAGGATATGAAAGAGTAGATTATGGAGGAGAATATCTGTATGAATTTGGAGGTGTTTTGTACCAAAAAATTTACAATAGAGGAACAAGAGCTTATCAAGTAGTAGGTTATTTAGATTAGTATAGGTTTTAGTAGTTAAGTAAAAGCCCAAACAGATTGTCTGTTTGGGCTTTTTATTTGTAGCGAAGAGCAGAATCGAACTGCCGACCTCAGGGTTATGAATCCTGCGCTCTAACCATCTGAGCTACCTCGCCTAAATTTTAATTTTTGCAAAGGTAATTTTTTTTTGATTTTATAACAAAACTTATTTTGATTTTCTTTGGTAGATACAATTCATTTTATATCTTGCGACTTCAATAAAATAGAATTATGCCAAAAAAGAAATATCAAGTAGAATTTTCAATCAAGTCTTCACCGTCTTTGCTATATAACTATATTTCAAACCCTTCTGGTTTATCAGAATGGTTTGCAGATAACGTAAATTCTCGTGGAGAAAAATATACTTTTATTTGGGATGGACACGAAGAATCTGCATTTTTGATGAAATCTAAGCAAGATGGATACGTGCGCTTTCAATGGGAATATGATGAAGATACAAAATATTTCTTCGAATTAACAATTGTAGAAGACGATTTAACGAACGATGTATCATTAGTTATTACAGATTTTGCTGATGAAGACGAAGTAGAAGAATCAAAACAATTGTGGGAAAGTCAAATTGAAGATCTAAAAAAAATCTTAGGATCTGTTTAAAATCTATTATTTTGAAAATTAACTTAGGTGGCGTTATTGTCGAAAAAGCAAATGCAGAAATAGGAATTCAGAACAGAGCTTTTCGTAATGGTGATGCTGTAAAAGAAATTTTGCGATTTGTAAATGGTGAAATTATTGATTGGGAAGATCATTATTTCAATTTAATGGCTTCTATGCGTATTTACCGCATGAATATTCCGTTAGATTTTACACCAGAATTTTTTCAAGAACAAATCAATTTATTAGCAGAAGCAAATCAGACCAAATCAGGGAAAGTAGAATTTTTTGCGTTCAGAAATGATGAGGAAGATTATCTAAAAGCATCCATCAATTATTTGATTTCCATTGAAAATAGTGAAAATGATTGGGAGTTTTTACAAGCTGAAAACGAAATTGATGTTTATAAAGATTATGCGATCAATACTGCATTTTACTCACTTGTGAATACGTATCGTCCAGAAGAAAATATTGCAGAAATCTATCGTTTAGAGAATGATTATGCTGATATTATTTTGGTAAATGCAAACAAAAAAATGGCACGTTCTTTACGAGGAAATATTTTTGTGGTGAATGGAGAAACGATTCGTACACCGAAAAAAGAAGAAGGTGTTATTACAAGCGTTTTGAGAAATAATTTCATTACAAAAATTAATAAAGCTGAAGAATTTAAAGTAGAAGAAGTCGAAATTTTTCCATTCGAAATTCAGAAAGCCGAAGAAGTTTTCATTTTGATTGATGGAGTTGGAATTTTACCAATTACCAAAAATCGTAAAAAAGAATACACTTTAGACAAAACAAAATCGATTTTTAAGTATTTATAATTGATTAATTCATAGAAGGATCAGCGGGGGTGTTTAGCCAAATTAAGTTCTCACCTCCAAGCTGTTTCATCAATTTTTTCCACAAATCAGCATCCCAACGCTCAAAAATATCAAAATCCAAATCCGTTACTGCCCACGAATTATTGTTTAATTCATCTTTGATTTGCTTTGGTGCCCAACCACAATATCCAATAAAAAACTTGATTTCATCTTGACTAATCAAATTCTGATTTACTGCATCACGCACATCTTCATACACGCCAGACCAATATAAATTTTCAGTAATTTTTTCACTATTTCTGATTAAATCAGGTCGTTTGTGAATATAATAGATGTTTTCTTTATCGACAGGTCCACCTTCAAAAACAATAGATGCAGACTCCATTTCAGATACAAAAATACTAATCGGAATATGAGAAGAATGATTAAGAATAAAACCAATACTTCCAGATTCTAAGTGTTCTGTAATTAAAATTACACTTCTCTGAAAAATATCGTTACTTAATGTTGGTTTTGCGACCAAAATAGCTCCTTTTTTTATACTTTTGATAGACATTTTTGTTTCGGTTTTGTTACGTAAATCTTAACGAAATATACAATTAGCTGTTTAAAAATATAAAATAATCATTAATGAAACAAGATTTAAGTTATAAAAGAAAAGTTTACGAAAAACAGTCGATGAATTTTGATTCGTTAAGAGAAAATCCGATCGAACAATTTCGTGATTGGTTTCTGCAAGCTGAAGAATCGGATGGAGTGGATGAAGCAAATGCGATGTCTGTTGCGACGATTGGTGAAGATGGTTTTCCGAGAACGCGTGTTGTTTTATTGAAAAGATATACGGACGAAGGTTTTATTTTTTATACGAATTACAACAGCCAGAAAGGAAAAGCTTTGTTAGAAAATCCAAACGTTTGTTTGTCATTTTTTTGGCCATTTCTCGAAAGACAGATTATTATAAAAGGTGTAGCAGAAAAAACATCGGATAATAATTCGGATGGATATTTCGAAACGCGTCCAAGAAGTAGCCAGTTAGGCGCTTGGATTTCGGCGCAAAGTTCTGTGATTGATGAGCACGAAGATTTGACGGCAGAGGAATTGGAATTAGAAAAAAAATACGAAGGAAAAGAAATTCCTCGTCCAGCACATTGGGGAGGTTTCTTGATTCGCCCAACTGAGATAGAGTTTTGGCAAGGACGTCCAAGTCGTTTACACGATAGAGTTCGTTATGTTTTACAAGACGATTTTGATTGGAAAAAAGAGCGTTTAGCACCTTAAGATATAAAACAAAAGCCTCTAATTAAGAGGCTTTTGTTTTTGATGTATAGTCTAATAATGGTTCGTATTCTTTTAGGAAAGCAGCTTTTTTTTGAAACAATAAGTTATTTGAAAC